>JAWVWU010000036.1:0-10721 GCA_033723595.1 Marinobacter sp.
AACCAGCCCCATATAGAACACCAGCGTCTGGTTGTTTTGCACGAAATCGGTCCAGGGCAGATCACAGGTATCGTTCTTGAGATGGCCGGTTACAAAGCGGACGGACTGGGCGTAATCGCGGTGAGTAAGCGGGATGCCGGCGTAGGCGGCACATCCGGATGCAGCCGTAATACCCGGCACGACCTGAAACCGGACACCGGCCTCGGCCAGGGTTTCCAGTTCCTCACCACCGCGACCGAAAATAAACGGATCGCCGCCCTTCAGTCGCACCACCCGGCGCCCCGCACGAGCAAGCTCGACCAGACGGTGATTGATCTGCTCCTGCGGCAGCGTGTGATTGGCCCGCTGCTTGCCAACGTGGATGAGTTCAGTCTCCGGTGGAATCAGGGCCATAATCTCTGACGACACGAGCCGGTCATACAGCACCACCTCGGCGGTGGTTATCAACCGGTAGGCCTTGAGTGTCAGCAGTTCGGGATCGCCCGGGCCTGCTCCCACCAGAAACACCTCACCCGCCGAACTGTTCGGACTCTGAGTCACCGGGTTCCTGCGATAACGGGGCGGCATGCTGGTTAACCGGGCACTCTCACCCGATCCGCTGGTCTGATCCTTGTCCGTCATTGAATCCTTTCAAGACCTCCCATGTAGGGTTTCAATACGTCGGGCACTCGAATGCTACCGTCAGCTTCCTGATAGTTTTCCATAACCGCGACCAGTGCGCGGCCGACGGCCAGACCTGAGCCGTTGAGGGTGTGCAGAGGCTCGGGCTTGCCGGTTTCCGGATTGCGCCAACGGGCATGCATGCGACGGGCCTGGAAATCACGGGCATTGCTGCATGACGAGATTTCCCGGTACTTGCCCTGCCCCGGCAGCCACACTTCCAGGTCGTAGGTCCGGGCTGCGGAAAAGCCCATATCGCCGCCACACAGCTCCACTACCCGATAGGGCAGTTCCAGGCGCTGCAGGACTTTTTCTGCGTGTGCGGTCAGCTCCTCAAGGGCATGCTCGGACTCCTCGGGCCGCACGATGTGAATCAGCTCGACCTTGTCAAACTGGTGCTGACGGATCATGCCGCGGGTATCGCGACCGTAGGAGCCGGCTTCACTGCGGAAACAGGGCGTGTGACAGACCAGCCGCAGAGGCAGCTCATCGTCATCCAGTATGGAGTCAGCGACCAGGTTGGTCGCCGGCACTTCCGCAGTGGGAATCAGGTACAGCGGTTGGTCCCCGTCAATCCGGAACAGGTCTTCCTCGAACTTGGGCAACTGGCCGGTGCCATACAATGTCTCGGCATTCACCAGATACGGGACGTAGGTTTCACGATACCCGTGTTCGGCGGTGTGCAGGTCAAGCATGAACTGCGCAAGCGCCCGATGCAGGCGGGCGACCGGGCCTTGCATAACGGCAAAACGGGAGTGGGCCAGACGCGTGGCCTTCTCAAAGTCGAGCCCTTTGAGCTTCTCGCCAAGACTGACGTGATCGAGCACGTCAAAATCAAAGGCCCTCGGTGTGCCCCAGGTGCGCACCTCGACGTTGTCATCCTCCGAGTCGCCCGCAGGAACGCTGTCATCGGGCAGGTTAGGCAGACCCGACAAAAAGGCGTTCAACGCTTCCTGCAACCGTCCCAGTTCCTCTTCGGCCTGCGAGCGTTCCTGTTTGAGCTGTTCCACCTCAGCGAGCAGGGGCTGGATATCCTCGCCGGCCGCCTTCGCCTTACCGATCGACCTGGAGCGCTTGTTCTGCTCACTCTGCAGCGTTTCGGTACGTACCTGAAGCGAGCGACGACGCTCTTCCATCTCCTCGAAGGCGGCCTGGTCAAAGGTGAATTTCTTCACTGCCAGGCGACGGGCGATTTCTTCAGTCTGAGTCCGAACACGTTTTGGGTCGAGCATGATGGTCCTGTACGTAGATGGCTGGATTCGACCTATGGCCGTTTAAACGCGCATTATACCCGCCAAATTCCAGAGGTCACAGCACGAAGCCGCAAAACCGGACGATTGCCGCGCGAGGCCGTCCAGGCGCCGCGAGCTAGCGCTTGCGGTCGCTGGCTTCGTTCCGGGCATCGATCCAGGCCCGTTTCTCGGCCAGCCTGATCTCCAGACCGCGGTTAACCGGGTGGTAGTAACGGCGCTCGCGGATGGCGTCTGGGAGATAAACCTCACCCGCTGCCAGGGCGTCCGGTTCATCGTGAGCATAACGATACTCATCGCCGTGACCGAGGCTTTTCATCAGACTGGTCGGCGCATTGCGCAAATGCACAGGGACCTCGTGGTCCGGATCCCTGCGAATATCCGCCATGCACTGGTTAAACGCGCTGTATACCGCGTTGCTCTTGGGCGCAAGCGCCAGGTAAATCACGGCCTGGGCCAGTGCAAGCTCGCCTTCCGGCGAACCCAGTCGCTCCTGGGTATCCCAGGCGTCCAGGCTCAGTCGGAGTGCCCTGGGATCGGCGTTACCGATATCCTCGCTGGCAATCCGGACCAGCCGCCGGGCCACGTAAATCGGATCGCATCCACCGTCCAGCATGCGACACATCCAGTAAAGCGATGCGTCCGGATCAGAACCGCGTACGGACTTGTGCATCGCCGAAATCTGGTCGTAGAACACATCGCCGCCCTTGTCGAATCGCCGCAGGCTTGATTGCAGCACCTGCTCCAACTGGCGTTCGCCCAGGGTCAGTCGTCCTTCGTCGTCGGGCTCCGCCAGATCCGCACCCACCTCCAGAATATTGAGTGCACGGCGACCATCACCGCCGGCGGCGCTGGCGATCAGCGCCAGCACAGATTCCGGCACCTGCAGGCCGCCTGCGAGGCCCTGCGGATCGGTCAACGCCCGTTGCAGCAGCGCCACCAGATCCGCTTCCTCAAGATTCTTGAGTACATAGACACGGGTTCGTGACAACAGAGCACTGTTGAGTTCAAAGGACGGGTTTTCAGTCGTAGCACCGACAAATATAAAGGTGCCATCCTCGATATGGGGCAGAAAGGCGTCCTGCTGGCTCTTATTGAAACGATGGACCTCGTCCACGAACAGCAAGGTGTCGCGACCTTCGGACTGCTTCCGGTAGCGTGCACGCTCAACCACCTCGCGGATGTCCTTGACGCCGCTGAGCACCGCCGAGAGCGTTTCAAAACTCAGCTCGCTCAGGTTTGCCAGCAAGCGGGCAAACGTCGTTTTGCCCACCCCCGGCGGCCCCCAGAGGATCATCGAGTGGAGCTGCCCCTGCTCAACGGCCCGTCGGAGTGGCTTACCCTCACCGACCAGGTGCGCCTGACCGACGTACTCATCGAGGCTCGCCGGTCGCATCCTCGCAGCCAGCGGCTCAATACCCGCGGGCGACTCGAACAGTCCGCTCTGCATCAGTTGCCGCCCTGAATCACATCCACGTCGTCAGGGTACTGAAGGTCGAAGGCCGCGTTATCGATCGGCTCATTCACGACGATGTGATCGAAGCTCAGAATGCTGCGCTGATCCAGGGAATCGTGCAGACGCATCTCCTGCAGCTCCCCTTTGTAGAACGTCAGACGCAGCGAGACGAACAGCGAATCGGGGCTTTTGGGGACCAGCGTGAATTCTGTGGTGTGCTTGCCCTGTTTTTCGACACTGACGTCATAGGTCTGGGCCAGGTTATCTACCTGGCCACTCAGCAGCAACGCCGGTGTTGACGCCAGCTGTTTGTCCATGGGCTGGATGGTCACCTGCTCCAGATCCGGATCATACACCTTGACCATCTTGCCATCGGCGGCAATGAACTGGGACATGGGCTTGGCCGACTCCCAGTAGAACAAACCCGGGCGTTTGGCCTTTAGGTGACCCCGGGATTCCTGGACCTTGCTGCCCTTGGCATCCACCACGATCTGGATGAAGTCGGCCTGATAGGTCCGGTAGTCCTTCAGGATCGCGGCCAGACTCGCAGCCGGCGTGTCGCTGGCCTTGGACGCCGCCATGGCCGTCACCGACAGGCTAACGGCACAAACGGCCAGCAGCCAGACACTCACTCGGTTGTGGCGCATAATCACTTGCTCCTAATCTCGCGGGGGTGGCGGCGCCAGAACTTCCCGGGCGCCGTTGTGACCGGCTTCGCTGACGACCCCCGAGGCCTCCATTGCCTCGACCAGATTGGCAGCACGGTTATAGCCGATCTTGAATTTACGTTGCACGGAGGAAATCGAGACCCGTCGCCCTTCAGTGACGAAGGCAACCGCCTCGTCGAACAGGGCATCGCCCTCGCTGTCACCGCCGTCGGACAGGGTCGGCACGCCGGGCAGTTTCTCACCCTCTGCGCCGTTGAGTACGTCGTCTACGTAGACAGGTTCGCCACGCTCTTTCCAGGCACTGACCACCCTGTGGACTTCATCGTCATCCACGAAGGCTCCGTGAACCCGGACTGGCAGGCCTGATCCCGGCGGCAGGTACAACATGTCACCATGGCCCAGCAGCTGCTCCGCGCCGCCCTGGTCCAACACCGTGCGTGAATCTATCTTGGATGAGACCTGGAACGAGATCCGGGTCGGGATATTGGCCTTGATCAGGCCGGTAATGACGTCAACCGAAGGCCGCTGGGTTGCGAGAATCAGGTGAATGCCCGCCGCCCTCGCCTTCTGCGCAATCCGGGCGATGAGCTCCTCGACCTTCTTGCCCACAATCATCATCATGTCGGCAAACTCGTCGATCACCACCACAATGAACGGCAGAGTCTCAAGCTCCGGACGCGACTGTTCCTCGTTATCGAGGTACTCATCCGGCTTCCAGAGCGGGTCCAGAATCGGTTCACCCGCTTGCATGGCATCCTTTACCTTGCGGTTGAAGCCGGCGAGGTTACGCACACCCAGGGTCGCCATCAGTTTGTAGCGACGCTCCATCTCGGCGACACACCACCGCAACGCATTGGCGGCCTCTTTCATATCGGTGACCACGGGCGCCAGCAGGTGTGGAATGCCGTCATAAATGCTCAACTCGAGCATTTTCGGATCCACCATGATGAACCGTACTTCTTCGGGGGTGGCCTTGAGCAGCATACTCAGGAGCATGGCATTGACGCCGACGGATTTCCCCGAGCCGGTCGTACCGGCCACCAGAAGGTGCGGCATTTTGGCCAGGTTGGCGACCATCGGGTTGCCGCCGATGTCATTCCCCAGTGCCAGCGTCAGAGCTGAGCCGGACTCGGTGAACACCTTGGCGCCGAGGACCTCACTCAAGCGCACCATTTCACGCTCTTCATTGGGAATCTCGATACCCACCACTGACTTGCCGGGAATGACTTCCACGACCCGTACACTCAGAACGGCCAGCGAACGGGCCAGATCCTTGGCCAGGTTGGAGATCCGACTGACCTTGACGCCGGCGGCCGGCTTGATTTCGAAGCGGGTAATCACCGGACCCGGATTAACCTCGACCACCTCGACGGACACCCCGAAATCAGCCAGTTTTTCCTCCAGCATGCGGGACATGTGTTCGAGCGATTCCTCGGAGTACCCTTTCTTGGTGTGCTGGTCGGGCGGATCCAGCAGCGAAATCGGCGGAATGGTGCGGTCGATATCATCGAACAGCGACGGCTGGGTATCGCCCTTGGTGGTGGTATCAGCGTTTCTCTTGAACGGCGATATTTTTACCGACTTGGTCGGTGCCGCTGCCTTGCCACTGGCCGGCGGGCGCTTGGGCCCTGGCGCCGAAATCGGCTCCCAGCTTTCCTCTGCAACCGGTTCCCGTGACGAAAAGCTTTCCAGCCGTGCTGGATCACTTGCCGTCGGCTTAAGTCCGTCCAGGGCCGGCTCGCGACGGTCTCCACCGGCATCCGCTCGGCGACGGAACAGGCCCAGCAGCGACTGCCACCAGGACGCCCCGGACTCGTCGTCGCTCAACCGGTCCTGCAGCACCGGCGGCTCGTTACGGGCCGGCGGAGCCGGTGCGGCGCGGGTTGCAGGTGCGGTGTCACCCGCAGTTTTTGCTGCGGCTTTGTCCGGGTCCGGGGAAAACAGGCGTTTGAGCCAGACTCCGGCGGCCAGCGTTGCCCCACCGACCTGGTCCATCAGCCTGAACCAGGACAGTCCACCGGACACCGTCAGCGCGAACAGGAAGATCGCAACCAGTAGCAGGGTAGTCGCCGGCAGATTGAAGAGCCTGACCATGGAGTCTGACACTGCGCGGCCAAGAATCCCGCCCGACGAGGCCTCAAGTCCGAAAATCGAGTACAGGGACAGCAAACTGGTCGCTGACAACAAGATCAGCAGGAAGCCCCCGAAACGCACCAGAAACAGGGGCCAGTGCAGTTCCAGGGGTTCGTTTCGGAGCCGGATCAGCATCAGCGCGTAGCCGGCCACCATGACCGGGAACAGAAAGGAAACGTGACCGAAAAAATCCATCATCAGGCTGGCAAGCCAGGCGCCAGTTCGGCCGGCGTAGTTGGACACCCGGGTTTCATGGCCAATGCTTGCCCACCCGGGGTCGCTGGCGCTGAACGTCACCAGCGCCATGGACAGGTAGATACACAGCGCGATCAGTGCAATCACCGCACCTTCACGGGCTCCCTGCGCCATCAGACGGCGGAAGCGAAGCTGCTTGTCGCTCAATTGGGGCGTTTGCTTTGCCTTGTTGGACTCGGCCATGAATGATCAGACTGTTCCGTTGCTGTTCAACCGCTTTTGCCAGTGCACCCCTTAAGGGCCACTGACGCTATCCACCGCGCAACCCGACCGCCTGTCTCAGGCAGACAGCGCTGAGAGTCCACGCTGAAGGTCCGCTTTCAGATCCTCGATCGCCTCGATGCCGACCGACAGGCGGATCAGGTTATCGGTGATGCCTGCGCCTGCCTTGTCCTCGGGTGACAACCGACCGTGGGTGGTACTGCCAGGGTGCGTGATCGTGGTTTTTACGTCCCCGAGGTTGGCGGTAATAGAGATCATCCGCGTGCCGTCAATAAACGCCCAGGCGTCTTCCTTTCCACCCTTGACGGTGAATGACAGCACCCCACCAAAACCACTTTGCTGACGAGACGCCAATTGATGTTGTGGGTGGCTTTCAAGACCAGCATAGAACACCTGCTCCACCTGTGGCTGCTGTTGAAGCCATCGGGCCAACTCTAACGCATTCTCACAGTGGGCACGCATACGGATTGGTAAGGTTTCCAGGCCCTTGAGAAAGACCCAGGCGTTGAACGGGCTCATGGTTGGCCCGGCCGACCGGAGAAACCCGTACACCTCCTGCATGAGACTGTCGGGACCGACCACGACACCGCCCACGCAGCGCCCCTGGCCGTCGAGATACTTGGTGGCCGAATGAATGACAATATCCGCACCGAACTCGAACGGACGCTGAAGTACCGGCGTACAGAAGCAGTTATCCACCACGAACAGCGCATCCGCCGCCTTCGCCAGCGCGGCCAGAGCCGACATGTCGGCCACTTCGCACAGTGGATTGGACGGTGTTTCAATGAACAACAGCCGCGTTTCCGGACGGATGGCTGCCTGCCACTCGTCAAAATCCGTCAGGCTGACAAAGGTCGTGTCGACACCAAAGCGTGCCATGTACTTCTGGAACAGTACGTTGGTGGTGCCAAACACGCCCCGGGAACAGATCACGTGATCGCCGCTTTTCAGCAGCGCCATGCACGTACTGAGAATAGCTGCCATTCCTGACGAGGTGGCAACTCCACGCTCACCGCCTTCCATGGCCGCAATTCTTGCCTCGAAGGCCTGTACGGTCGGGTTGGTAAAACGGGAGTAGATATTGCCCGGCTCATCACCCGCGAAGCGCGCGGCGGCCTGAGCGGCGCTGCCGTAGACAAAACTCGAGGTCGGAAAAATAGCGTCGCTATGCTCCAACTGCCCGGTTCTCACCTGCCCTGCCCTGACAGCGAGCGTATCAACCGACACACCCTCAAGATCAGATTCGGGTATAAGAAGGTGTTCCTCGCGGCTCAGCGTCATGCTTTTTCCTCAGTCTTCGTCATTGTAAAGATCGATAATGGCGTTATCTTCGTTCTGGCCCTGGTTTGTTTTGGCCTGGCTATCGTCATTCCGCTGCTGTTCGAGACGCTCCAGATAGGCCTGATCGACATCACCGGTAATATAATCGCCATCAAACACCGAGCATTCCCAGCGTTCGATCTCCGGGTTCACATCATTGACGCACGTGATCAGATCCTCCAGATCCTGATACAGCAACCAGTCAGCGCCAATCAGCACCCGAATCTCTTCGATACTCAGGTCGTGTGCAATCAGTTCGCTGGCCGCCGGCATGTCAATCCCGTAGACGTTCGGAAATCTGACAGGTGGCGCCGCAGAGGCAAAATACACTTTCCGGGCACCGGCATCCCGTGCCATCTGCACAATTTCTTTGCAGGTGGTGCCCCGTACAATCGAGTCGTCCACGAGCATGACATTCTTGCCGCGAAACTCCAGGTCGATGGGGTTGAGTTTCTGCCGTACCGATTTCTTGCGCAGTTTTTGACCGGGCATGATAAACGTCCGGCCAATGTAGCGGTTTTTGATAAAGCCTTCGCGGAATTTCACGCCCAGCCGGTGGGCCATCTGCATCGCTGACGTCCGACTGGTGTCCGGAATGGGCATCACAACGTCGATATCGTGATCCGGGCACTCCCGCAATACCTTGTCCGCCAGGGTCTCACCCATGCGCAGACGGGCCTTGTAGACTGACACCTTGTCAATGATGGAATCGGGACGCGCAAAGTACACGTGCTCGAAAATACAGGGCATCAGGTGGGGGTCATCCGCGCATTGCTGGGTATAGAGTGTGCCGTCGGTTTCGATGTACACCGCTTCGCCGGGCGCGATGTCACGAACCAGAGTAAAACCGGCTGCAGACAAGGCCACGCTCTCGGAGGCAATCATGTACTCATTGCCTGCTTCGGTCTTCCGCACGCCGTAGCACACTGGCCGGATACCGTTCGGATCGCGGAACCCGACGATACCGTAGCCGGTAATCATCGCGATTACCGCGTAGGCGCCCCGACAGCGTTGATGCACGGCCCGCACGGCCGAAAAAATTTCATCCTTGGTCGGATCGAGCTTGCCCAGCTTCTGGAGTTCATGGGCAAACACGTTCAGCAGTACTTCCGAATCGGAGTTGGTGTTGATGTGGCGCAAATCCGTTCGGAACAGGTCCCGGCTCAGATCATCCGCATTCGTCAGATTGCCGTTGTGGGCCAGGGTAATTCCGTAGGGGCTGTTGACGTAGAACGGCTGGGCTTCGGCGGAACTGGAGCTGCCCGCCGTCGGGTAGCGAACATGGCCGATACCCACATTGCCGACCAGCCGTCGCATGTGCCGGGTGCGGAATACATCGCGCACCAGGCCGTTGTCCTTACGCAGGTAAAAGCGCTCATCCTGAAAGGTGACTATGCCCGCCGCGTCCTGGCCCCGGTGCTGTAATACCGTCAATGCGTCATACAGCGTCTGATTGACGTTTGAGGTACTGACTATTCCGACTATTCCACACATGAGTGCTGTGTTCTCCAGAGCGTAAAACAGAATGTTAGCGGGTTGCTGGCCCGGACTGCGTTGCGGTACCCGAGGCCGGAACGGCTGACGCAGCCGGTCCCAGATAACGACTGAACTCATCGCCCAGCATGCGGCGGGACCAGTCCTCCACCACAGCCAGTCGATCTATCATAACGGAGGTTCGCCACCAGGTATCGTTGGACAACGGCGTGTAGCGGACAAACGCAATGGCCACGATGACCACCACGACCCCACGCAACAGGCCGAACCCCATACCGAGAACCCGATCGGTGGCCGTCAGACCGGTGGCGCGGACCAACTGACTGACCATGGCATTGATGATGGCTCCGATAATCAGGGTACCGAAAAAAAGAATGGCGAACGCCGCGATCAGACGCACCAGGGGCGTTTCAACGGTACCCATGAGCAGGGATTGCATCTGGGGATGAAAGGTGCGGGCAATGATAAACGCCGCAACCCAGGAAATCAGCGACAGGGCCTCCTTGATGAACCCACGCTTCAGGCTGATAAGCGTCGACACCGTGATCAGCACGATGATGACCCAGTCTATCCAGATCAGCGTGTTCATGAGTTACCCGTCAACGAAAAGAAAGCGCGAATTCTATCAGGAATCACGCTGACACCAAACCGATAACGGGTTACTGGTCGCCGGAAGTCACCAGGCCATTAACCCCGAATTCGGCATCGAGGCGTTTTTTGGCGCGCTCGGCCTCGGCCTTTTCGGCAAACGGCCCGGAGAAGACCCGCGTCAGAGTGGTGTCGCCGCGGACCACTTTCTGGATGTAGGAGTCGTAGCCTTTTGCCCGTACGTTATCCCGCAGGCGAACCGCGTTGTCAGGATTGCCAAAGCTGCCCAGCTGAACCAGCCATGCACCGCTGAGCGATTCACTGGATTCCGCCGCCGAGTCACTGGTGGACCCGGATGACTGAGGCGATCCGGCAGGCTCTGACGCGGTGTTCCCGGCGCTCGACGAAACCGGTTGAGATGGTTCACTGGCTGGCTGTGGCGACTCTGCTGAGGTTGTCTGAGTGGGGGCAGCTTGCTCCGAAGTGCCCATCGACTGATCAGGTGACGCCGACTGATCCGGCTCCTCAATGTGATAAGCCGTCGAAGGATGGGCGTCGTCTGATCCAGGGGGCTGGGTATCCACAGCCGGAAACGCGGGTTCCTCCGGGATTTCGATACGTTTGGACGATCGCTCGGTGTGGGGCTCATCGAACAGCATGGGAACAAAAATCACC
>JAWVWU010000037.1:0-10707 GCA_033723595.1 Marinobacter sp.
GTTGTCACCCTGCTGTTTCGCGATGGTCAGCACAGTGCTTGCCGGGACATTCAAGACCAGCAGTCTGATGCCGTCTTTGGCCAGGGTCGCCGCGGCCTCGACGGCTTCTTTCTCGCTGCTTGCGAGCACCCTGGAGAGGCTGAAATGCTGGTCGAGAAATCGGCCGGTGGTGTTGTTGTCCGCGACCGCCAGTTCAGCACCCCGCAGACCCGAGTCGGCGGGCTCCGGAATGATGTTGGACAGGACCGGCCCCGGGTCGGGGTGCCACTGGATGTAGCCTACCCGCACTTCCAGCGCAGCGGCCTGAAGCGGCGTGTTCAGCCAGATCAGCAGCACCATGCCAATCAACGATGTCCGGGTGTTGCCTGTCAAAGCCGTCTCCTGTTGGAACCTGAAGCGTTTGTTGTTGTGGATCGGGCTCATTGCCTCTTGCTCGAGAGTAAAGAAGGCGCCCATCAACGGGAATATTCGGAAAGTCGCATTTTGGCGGTACGAAGGTCGTAAGCGCTGCCACCCGATGGGCCGTGCTGGCGGATAAAAGTACGACCAAGGAACTAGGCCGAAGGCGCCAAAGTGGCATTCTGGCCCGATACCGAACTTTCTAGACTGATTGATATCAGGTTACCGGCCTGTCCGGAAGACCGAATCCGATGATTCACAACAACAAGTGTAGACAATGCAGGTGAGATCCATGGTGTCAAAAACCCGATTACAAAAACTGCTTTTAACGGCGCTGCTGCTGTCGCCGATCACAGTCTGGGCGCACGGTGATGTGACGCCCCAGGCGGTTGAAACGCCAGGGCTGAAGGATCTGGGTGATGAGTGGCGTGATACCAACCCGTACGCCAAACCCTATGAGAACTACGACAAAGCGGTGGAAATCGGCTCGTCTGCCTACAACGAAAACTGCGCGCGCTGCCACGGCCTGGAAGGTATCTCCGGGGGAATTGCGCCCGACCTGCGGGCTCTGCAGCCTGGCCCGGACGGCGATCAGTGGTTCGTTTACCGGGTTCGTAACGGGGCGGTTCGTGACGGCCGCGTCTACATGCCCAAGATGGCGGATTACCTGAGTCAGGAAGCCCTGTGGGCTATCCGCACCTACATCAACCAGCTGCCCGAGCCGGAGTGAGCTCATGATGCGGTTCGGCGCCTTGCTGGGTCTGTCGCTGCTGCTGACGCTGATGGCCGGCGCCCACGCCGATGATCTGCTTAACCGGCCGACGGACCGGACCTATGACCTGGTGGTGGATTCCGGCTACCTCAAAGTCGGGGTGTACCAGAATTTTCCACCGTTCTCGTTCGAACAGGATGGCAGGCCGGCGGGGGTCGATGTGGATATCGGCCGGGCTATTGCACAGGCCATGGGCGTCGAATTCCGGGTTCACTGGATCGTGGCGGATGAAAGTCTGTCCGATGATCTGCGCAACAACGTCTGGAAGGGGCATTACCTGGACAAGACCCGGGTGGCCGACGTGATGATGCGCGTGCCCTACGACAAGGACTTTGCCTACATGCGCGATTCGGTCGGGGAAATGGTCAACGGAGAGGTCGTCCTGTTCGGGCCCTATCAGCAGGAACACTGGGCCATTGCCTATGACGGCACCCAGATCGACAGTGTGCCGACCATGGCCATCTTCCAGTACCACCCGATTGGCGTCGAGCTGGATACGCTGCCCGCCATTTATCTGACCTCAGGGCTTCGTGGTCGCTTACGGGACCATGTGCACCATTTCCACACGGTCGATCAGGCCTTTGATGCGATGGCCTCGGGCGAAGTCGAAGCCGTCATGGCCATGCGTTCGGAAGTGGATTACCAGGTGAGCCGACGCTCGGAACAACCGCTCAAGCTGGCCGCGACCGGGTTCCCCGGCATCGGCAAACAGCAGTGGGACGTGGGTATGGCCGTCAAGAGTAGCCACCGGCAGCTGGGCTACAAGATTGAAGCCATTGTCGATGGCATGGTCCGTTCCGGGGAGATGAAAACCATATTCGACCGGTACGGCCTGCGTTATTCGATGCCCGGATTCTACGACGAAATCCTCGGTGCCAGCCGTGATTGATGCCAACCACTTCCCGTCAGCCTGACCCCGAGCGACCCGCTGGTGAACCCACGCGGGTCGCGTTGTTTCGGGGGTCGTACTACCAAGTGATTAGATAAGTTGTTCGGGCGATTAATTGTTGTGGCCCATGAATGATCGAAGAATCGGTAAAGAGGCGGGAAGGGTTCCCGGTTCGCCGCTAACACTGACAAAAAGAGAAAACGGAGAGCGCAACCATGAGATCGACCACGATCGGAAAACAATTTGCCGCCAGCGCGCTCGCGCTGGCCGTCTCGTTCGGAGCCTATGCGGTCACCGACGAAGACATCATGAACGATCAGAACACCACCGATGATGTCGTCAGCTACGGTCTGGGCCTGGCGGGCCAGCGCTACAGCCCCAGCGATACCCTGAACACCGATAACGTCAAGAGCCTGCAGCCGGTCTGGGCCTTCTCGTTTGGCAGCGAGAAAATGCGCGGTCAGGAATCCCAGCCCATGGTCAAGGACGGGGTGATGTATGTCTCCGGCTCGTATTCCCGTGTCTACGCCATCGACGCCCGGACAGGTGAGGAAATCTGGCAGTACGACGCCCGCCTGCCGGACGGCATTATGCCTTGCTGTGACGTGGTAAACCGGGGCGTTGCCCTGTACGACAATATGGTCATTTTCGGCACCCTCGATGCCAAGCTGGTCGCCCTGGACAAGGACACCGGCAAGGTACTCTGGATCAAGAAGGTGGCGGACTACCAGGCCGGCTACTCCATCACGGCGGCGCCGATGGTCGTCAAGGGTAAGCTGATCACCGGTGTGTCCGGAGGCGAATTCGGGATTGTCGGTAAGATCGAGGCCTACGATCCGAAAAACGGCGAGCTGCTGTGGACCCGGCCCACGGTCGAAGGCCACATGGGCTACGTCTATAAAGACGGCAAGAAAATCGAGAACGGTATTTCCGGTGGCAAGGCCGGCCTGACCTGGCCCGGCGATATGTGGAAAAACGGTGGCGCAGCGACCTGGCTTGGCGGCACCTATGACGCCAGCACCGATTCCATCTTCTTCGGTACCGGTAACCCGGCCCCCTGGAACTCGCACCTGCGTCCCGGCGACAACCTGTTCTCCTCGTCACGTCTGGCGATCGATCCGGACGACGGCAGCATCAAATGGCACTTCCAGACCACGCCCCACGACGGCTGGGATTACGACGGTGTGAACGAGCTGGTGTCCTTTGACTACACGGACAAGAACGGCAAGACCGTGAAAGCGGCCGCAACCGCAGACCGGAATGGCTTCATGTACGTTCTGGATCGCACCAACGGCGACTTCATCCGTGGCTTCCCGTTTGTCGACAAGATTACCTGGGCCAAGGGGCTGGATAAGAACGGCCGCCCGATCTACAACACCGTCGACGGACGCCCGGGCGATCCGGCAGAGACCAAGGGCGAGAAGGGCAAGTCTGTTATCGCCCAGCCCGCCTTCCTCGGCGGCAAGAACTGGATGCCGATTGCCTACAGCCAGGATACCGGCCTGTTCTACGTGCCCTCCAACGAGTGGTCCATGGAAATCTGGAACGAGCCGACCTCCTACAAGAAAGGCGCAGCCTATCTGGGTGCCGGGTTCACCATCCATCCGGCCAACAAGGACTTCATCGGTGTATTGCGTGCGATGGATCCCAAGACCGGCAAGGAAGTCTGGCGCTACAACAACACCGCTCCGCTCTGGGGTGGCGTGTTGACCACCGCCGGCAACCTCGTTTTCACCGGCACACCGGAAGGCTATCTGAAAGCGTTTGACGCCCGTACCGGTAAGGAACTGTACAAGTTCAACACCGGCTCCGGCATCGTCGGCTCGCCGATCACCTGGACTATGGATGGCGAGCAGTACGTCTCGGTTGCCTCCGGCTGGGGTGGTGCGGTGCCGCTGTGGGGTGGCGAAGTGGCCAAGGTGGTCAAGGACTTCAACCAGGGTGGCATGGTCTGGACCTTCAAGCTGCCCAAAGACCGGGTTGTCAGCCGCTAACAGCGCAGTATCCGGGGAGTGCGCTGCCGGCGCCTCCCCGACGGTCAGCAACAACTACGACCAAATAACGAGTTGTTCGCGCCCAAGGCATCATATCTGACCTTCGGGGGCGGTTTTACAGTGTCCGGGTAGCGTCAAAAGACCCTATCGGGCGTCACAGTGAACAAGAGGTGAATACCATGATCTACGCACAACCTGGCAAGGAAGGTTCCGTCGTTTCCTTCAAACCCCGTTACGGCAATTACATCGGCGGCGAGTGGGTCGAGCCGGTGAAAGGGCAGTACTTCGATAACATCACGCCGGTGACCGGCGATGTGATCTGCGAAATCCCGCGTTCCGGCGCGGAAGACATCGATCTGGCGCTGGACGCGGCTCACAAGGCGGCACCGGCCTGGGGCAAAACATCCACCACCGAGCGCTCCAACATCCTGCTGAAGATCGCCGACCGCATCGAACAGAACATCGAGCTGCTGGCCGTGGCGGAAACCTGGGACAACGGCAAGGCCGTGCGTGAAACCATCAACGCTGATATCCCGCTGGCGGTGGACCATTTCCGTTACTTTGCCAGCTGTATCCGTGCCCAGGAAGATACCTCGAGCGCCATCGACAACAACACCGTGGCCTACCATTTCCATGAGCCGCTGGGTGTCGTGGGACAGATCATTCCCTGGAACTTCCCGATCCTGATGGCGGTGTGGAAGCTGGCGCCGTGTCTGGCGGCTGGTAACTGCACTGTGATGAAGCCGGCCGAGCAGACCCCGGCCAGTATCCTGGTGCTGATGGAACTGATCGGTGACCTGTTGCCACCGGGTGTGGTCAACATCGTCAACGGTTACGGCGTTGAAGCCGGCCAGGCCCTGGCGACCAGTAAGCGCATCGCCAAAATCGCGTTCACCGGCTCCACACCGGTCGGTTCCTACATTCTCAAGTGCGCGGCCGAGAACATCATTCCGTCAACCGTCGAGCTGGGCGGCAAGTCGCCCAACATCTACTTCTCCGACGTCATGCAGGCCGAGCCCGAGTTCGTCGACAAGTGCGTCGAAGGTCTGGTACTGGCCTTCTTCAACCAGGGTGAAGTGTGCACCTGTCCGTCCCGTGCCCTGGTACAGGAAGATATGTACGAGGAGTTCATGGCCAAGGTCATCGAGCGCACCAAGAAGATCAAGCGCGGCAACCCGCTGGATACCGACGTGCAGGTGGGTGCGCAGGCCAGCAAGGAACAGTATGACAAGATCATGTCGTACCTGGACATCGGCCGTCAGGAGGGCGCAGAAGTGCTGACCGGCGGTGGCCGCGAGGAACTGGGTGGCGACTACAGCAACGGCTTCTACATCCAGCCAACGTTGCTGAAGGGCTCCAACAGCATGCGCACCTTCCAGGAAGAGATCTTCGGCCCGGTCGTGGGTGTGACCACCTTCAAGGACGAGGCGGAAGCCCTGGCCATCGCCAACGACACCGAGTTTGGTCTGGGTGCCGGCGTGTGGACCCGCGACATCAACCGGTCGTTCCGGATGGGTCGCGCGATTCAGGCGGGTCGTGTGTGGACCAACTGTTATCACCAGTACCCGGCGCACGCCGCCTTCGGTGGCTACAAGAAGTCCGGTGTCGGGCGCGAGAACCACAAAATGGCGCTTGAGCACTATCAGCAGACCAAGAACCTGCTGGTCAGCTACGACATCAACCCGTTGGGCTTCTTCTAAGTCGGCACGCGCGACTTGAAGCCTGTGAAATCTCGTTCCAAAGTACCATGTGGCCAAGGCGTATCTCTCAACTACACTGGGAGATACGTTATCGGACCAAGAGGTAACGACGATACCCAAAACAAGAGGAACAGCTTATGTGGATTAAACCTGCCTACGAAGACATGCGGATTGGTTTTGAAGTGACCATGTACTTCGCCAACCGCTGAAAACCGGCGGCCAGCAGCATCTGCTGGCCGTTTTCATTTCCGGAGATCCCCCATGCAAGTACACGTGCTTGGCTCAGCGGCGGGCGGCGGCTTTCCCCAGTGGAACTGTAACTGCGCCAACTGCGACGCTATGCGTAAGGGTACCCTGAACGCCAGAGCCCGCACCCAGTCCTCCATTGCCATCAGCGAGGACGGCGAACACTGGATTCTGTGCAACGCCTCACCCGATATCCGCGCCCAACTGGCGGCCTTTGCACCGATGCAACCGGCACGCGCCCTGAGAGATACCGGCATCAGTGCCATTCTGTTGATGGACAGTCAGGTCGACCACACCACCGGCCTGCTCTCCCTGCGTGAAGGGTGCCCGCTCGACGTCTGGTGTACGGCCCAGGTGCACGAAGATCTGAGCACAGGGTTTCCACTGTTCAAAATGCTTGAGCACTGGAACGGTGGCCTGAACTGGCATGAAATGCCCTGCCGGGACGGCGATGCGTTCCGGATTCCCTGCGCCCCGTCGTTGAAGTTGACGGCGATTCCCCTGCTCAGCAACGCGCCGCCGTATTCGCCAAGGCGCGACAAGACGCACCCGGGAGACAACGTCGGACTATTTGTCGAAGATACGCGCAGCGGTAAAACCCTGATGTACGCGCCGGGTCTGGGTCAGCCTGATGACACCATCCTGGGTTGGATGGAACGGGCCGACACGCTGCTGGTCGACGGCACCGTGTGGCGTGACGATGAAATGCGCCAGCGCGAGGTGGGCACCAAAACCGGGCAGGCGATGGGGCATCTCGCCCAGAGTGGTCCCGGTGGCATGATCGAGCTGCTTGACCGGCTGCCTGCAGAGCGTAAGATTCTGATTCATATCAACAACACCAATCCGATTCTGGATGAGGATTCTCCGGAGCGGGCGGTGTTGACCGAACACGGCATCGAGGTGGCCTACGACGGGCTGCACCTTGACCTGCAGGGGGGCAGATGAACGCACGGGCAGACAACGCACCGCTGAGCCGGGCGGACTTCGAGCAGGCCCTGCGGGCCAAGGGCCAGTATTATCATATCCACCATCCCTACCATAAGGCGATGTACGGGGGCGAGTGCACCCCTGAACAGATCCGCGGCTGGGTGGCCAACCGCTTTTACTATCAGATCAGCATTCCCCGCAAGGACGCCGCCATCATGGCCAACTGTCCGGACGCCGCGGTGCGGCGACAGTGGCTGCAACGGGTACTGGATCACGATGGCCAGGGCGATGAAGCCGGCGGCATCGAGGCCTGGTTATCCCTGGCCGAAGCGGTGGGCCTGAGCCGTGAGGAAGTCATCGACCAGCGGCATGTGCTGCCGGGTGTTCGCTTTGCGGTGGACGCCTACGTCAATTTCGCCCGCCGGGTGACCTGGCAGGAGGCGGCCTGTTCGTCCCTGACCGAGCTGTTCGCGCCGGAGATCCACCAGTCCCGTTTGCAGAGCTGGCCACAGCATTATCCCTGGATCAAAAGTGACGGTTATACCTACTTCCGCAAGCGTCTGTCGGAGGCGCGGCGCGACGTTGAACACGGTTTGAGTATTACCCTGGACACCTTTGTGACGCAGGAGCAGCAGACCCACGCGCTGTCGATTCTGCAGTTCAAGCTGGATATTCTCTGGTCCATCCTGGATGCCCTGACCATGGCGTATGTCCACCAGACGCCGCCATACCACACCGTCACCGATCAGCAGGTCTACCATCGGGGGCTGGCATCATGATGACGCAGGTTCCACGTCTGCGACCGGGGTTCCGTTTTCAATGGGAGCCGGTTCAGAACGCTCACGTACTGCTTTATCCGGAAGGCATGGTCAAGCTGAACGCCAGCGCGTCGGCGATTCTCGCCGAGGTGGACGGCCATCGTCCGGTGGCCGATATCGTGGCCCGCCTGGAGCAGAACTTCCCGGACGCCGGTGAACTGACCGGCGATGTCTGCGAGTTCCTGCGCGATGCCCACCAGAAACACTGGATCGAACTGCAATGAATGATCTCGCACAGGCCGACGCCCGGACGGAACCGACCGTGGGGCCACCGCTCTGGTTACTGGCCGAGTTGACCTACCGCTGCCCGTTGCAGTGTCCGTATTGCTCGAACCCGCTGGATTTTGCCGACCAGTCCGACGAGCTGACCACCGCCGAGTGGGTCAGCGTGTTGCGTCAGGGCCGGGCCATGGGCGCCGCCCAGCTCGGCTTCTCGGGCGGCGAGCCGCTGGTGCGGCAGGATCTGCCCGAGCTGATAGCCGAGGCCCGCCACCTGGGTTATTACAGCAACCTGATCACCTCGGGCATCGGCCTGACGGAGCAGAAGGTACGCGCGTTTCGCGAGGCCGGCCTGGATCACATCCAGGTCAGTTTCCAGGCCTCCGATCCGGAACTGAACAACGCCGTGGCCGGCTCCCGCAAAGCGTTTGAACAGAAGCTGGCGATGGCGCGGGCGGTCAAGGACGCCGGTTACCCGATGGTGCTGAATTTTGTGATCCACCGACACAACATCCACCAGATGACGGACATCATCTCGCTGTGTGAACGGCTCGAGGCGGACTACGTCGAGCTGGCCACCTGCCAGTATTATGGCTGGGCATTCCGCAATCGGGAGGGTCTGATGCCTTCGGCCGCCCAGCTTGAGCAGGCCGAGCGTGAAGTCAACGATTACCGGGACCAGCTGGCACAGTCGGGGTCGGCCATGAAGCTGATCTTTGTCACCCCGGACTACTACGAAATCCGTCCCAAGGCCTGCATGAATGGCTGGGGCAGCATGTTTCTGACGGTCGCTCCGGACGGCACCGCGCTGCCCTGTCACAGTGCCCGGCTGTTGCCGATTGAGTTTCCCAACACCCGGGAGACGCCGTTGCAGTCGATCTGGTACGACAGCCCGGGGTTTAACCACTACCGGGGCGACAGCTGGATGCCGGAACCCTGCCGCTCCTGTGATGAAAAAGGTAAGGATTTTGGCGGCTGCCGCTGTCAGGCCTACCTGTTGACCGGTAATGCCGACAACGCGGACCCGGTCTGCGACAAGTCACCGCATCATGACCGGATTCTGGCAGCCCGCCGGGCGGCGGACCATGCCACCGCCGGTTTGGAGGATCTGACCTATCGCAATACCCGAAACTCCCGGCTCTTCTTCCGCAGCTGACACTCCGGCTCCGATTACGGCTGCCCAGGCGGCCGGCGCTCTGCGCCAGCGTGACACGCTGCGGGTGTCCGGCTCGACCGTTGCCTGGCTGGAGTCCGATCCTCCGTCCGGCACCGTCCGGCTCTGGACTTTGCAGTCTCGTGGACCGGTTTGCGTCAGCCCTCCGGAACTGTCCATCCGCAGCACCGTCAACGGCTACGGTGGCGGCGCACTGTGCCTGCGACAGGCCTGTGCCTATGCGGTGGACAGCCAGTCCAGACAGATCTTCGCCATTGCATGCGACACCGGTCGCTGCCGTCAGCTGACTCATGAACGGAACAGCCTGTTTGGCGGCCTGGTGGATGACCCAGCCCGCGAACGCTTGCTGGCCGTCCGCGAACTGAACCACGCCGACGACGTGAAAACCCAGCAACTGGTCGCCATTTCCACGCGGGACGGGTCGGTCTCCGTGCTGGTGGCGGGCGAGGACTTCTACGGCGCGCCCGCCCTGTCCGAGGGCGGTGACCGGATGGCCTGGATCACCTGGTCCCTGCCGGACATGCCCTGGCTACGGACCCGGCTCTGGATGGCGAACGTCGGTCGCGATGGCGACTTACAGGCGCCGTGGCCTTGCCCGCCGCCCTCGGAAGCCGCGATTCAGCAACCACGGTTTGCTGACGGGGAGCTCTGGGCGGTGTCGGATCACCAGGGCTGGTGGCAACCCTACCGTCTTGAGCTTGACGGCGAGACGGCGCGTTGGCACCGGGCGCCGTGTGACGCCCTGGATTACGCCAACGCGCCCTGGCAACTGGGCGAGCAGCATCACGTGCCGCTGGACCAGGGGGGTTGGGCGCGTGTCTGTTACCGTCATGGACTGGGTGAGCTGTGGGTGACGGCATCGCCGTCTGCCCGGGCGGTCCGTCTGGCCAGGGCCTACACGGATTTCCGCGCCCTGCAGGTGCGGGATGGCACGATAATCTGCATCGGCCGCCGGGTGGATGCCCTGGACAGCATCCTGAGCATCGACCCCGGCACGGGCGCGGTGCGGGTACTGGCCGGTGGTGAGGAGCCGCTGGCGGGTGGAACCTGTGTGCGCCCGGAACCGTTCGATTTTCCGGCGGAGGATGGCCAGACGGTCGGCGGCTTCGTGTACTCGCCACCAGCGCCGGGCACAGGGTCCGGAACCCCGCCACTGATCGTGATGGTACACGGCGGCCCGTCGTCTGCCGCCTATGCCACGTTCGATCCGCAGGTTCAGTTCTGGTGCCAGCATGGTTTTGCCGTGGCCGCCGTGAACCATCGGGGCAGCACGGGGGCGGGACGGGCCTTTCGGCTGGCGCTGGCCGGACGTTGGGGCGACATCGAGGTGACCGATGTCTGTCAGGCCGCCGGTGCACTCGCCGACCGGGGGCTTGCCCGGCGCGACCGGATGTTCATCCAGGGGCGCAGTGCGGGTGGTTTCACGGTGCTGCTGGCCTTGATCCGGGGCGGGGTGTTCCGCGCCGGCGCCAGCCTGTTCGGGGTCAGCGATCCGGACCGGCTCCGGGCCCTGACCCATCGGTTCGAATCCGGTTACCTGGACTGGCTACTGGGCGACCCGCAGACGCA
>JAWVWU010000038.1:0-10491 GCA_033723595.1 Marinobacter sp.
CTCCTCGCTCTATCCGATGCGTTCGCGTTACATCTCGAAGGCTGTCAGTACATTGCGCGGCAGTCATCAGGCCATCATCGAGGATATCCAGGGACGGCTGGAGGAAAAACTCGCCGAGCGCGGGCTGCCCGGCCGCATCATTGGGCGGGAAAAGCATCTGAACAGCATCTATAACAAAATGAAGTTCAAGCAGAAGTCCTTTCACGAAATCATGGACGTCTACGCATTCCGAATCGTGACGGACAGTGAGGATGACTGCTACCGCATCCTCGGCGCGGTTCACAGCCTCTACAAGCCACTGCCCGGCCGGTTCAAAGACTACATCGCCATGCCAAAGGCCAACGGTTACCAATCCCTGCACACCACGTTGTTTGGCATGCACGTCAACATTGAAATCCAGATCCGGACCGAGGAAATGGAGCAGGTCGCCAATAACGGAATCGCGGCGCACTGGATGTACAAGAGTGACCGCTCCGAAGTGGCAGTGGTCAACCAGAAGCGGGTGGACCATTGGGTCAAGGGCCTGATGGAAATGCGCGAGCGTGCCGACGACTCGCTCGAGTTCATCGAGAACGTCAAAGTCGATCTGTTCCCGGACGAAATCTACGTGTTTACGCCCAAGGGTAAAATTCTCGAGTTACCCGGCGGGGCCACGCCTGTCGACTTTGCCTATGCGATCCATACCGATATCGGAAATGCCTGCGTAGCCTGCCGTATCAACCGGAATCTCGCGTCTCTGAGCAAGCCACTACAGAGCGGCCAGACCGTCGAAATCATTACCGCGCCTGGCGCTCGCCCCAATTCGGCCTGGTTGGAGTTTGTGGTGACCGGCAAGGCCCGCAGCAGTATCCGGCACGTGCTGAAGCATCAGAAACAGGCCGAGGCGGTAGAGCTGGGCAAAACCTTGCTGAAAAAATCGCTCAACGCCTTCGGGCAAAAGCTGTCCATGCTTGACGAAAGCCAGGTTCAGGGCGTTGTTGCCCACAATCAGGTCAACAGTTTTGATGACCTGCTAAGCGACATTGGACTGGGTAATCGCATGGCTTACCTGGTGGCCCGTCAGCTGGTCAGCGGTAGCGGGGTGCCGGAAACCGAACCGACCAGTGCTGAACTGGCTGATCGTGATCAGGAGAGTCTGCGCAGTCCGGTCATGATCCGGGGAACGGAAGGCCTTGTGGTCCGGTTTGCCAGCTGTTGCAAACCGATTCCGGGTGACCCGGTGGTCGGGGTCATGGACTCCGGCAATGGCATGGTCATACACAGTGATACCTGTCCCCGCTTGCCTGACGGCGCCGACACCCGAATGACGCATCTGAAGTGGGCCAAGGACATCACCAACGAGTTCTCCGTTGAGCTGCGGGTCGAGCTTGAGCGACAGCGTGGAGTCATCGCCGAGGTCGCCAATGCCGTGGCGGTGGCCGACGGCAACATTGAGCGCATCAACGTGGAAGAGCAGAACGCCCGCCTCGGCGTCGTCAGCCTCGTCGTTCACGTGAACGGCCGCCGCCACCTGGCGCGAGTCATGCGGCGCGTTCGAAACATTCGGGCGGTGACCCACATCAGCCGTGTCCGCTACTGATGGTTCTTCCCGTGCGGCGAGTTGACAGGCTTGAGCGGCACGGGGAGGATGGTCGTTTATTTTCTGGAAAGTGTTGAGGGACCCAAGCCATGACCAATAAATCCGTGATCCAGACCGAAAACGCCCCTCAGGCGATCGGTACCTATTCCCAGGCAGTCAAGGCCGGAGACACGGTGTACCTGTCCGGCCAGATTCCGCTGGTGCCGGACACCATGGAAGTGGTGGCCGGTGATTTCGCTGCCAAGACCCGGCAGGTATTCGAGAATCTGAAGGCGGTGTGTGAAGCGGCCGGTGGTCGGTTACAGGACATCGTCAAACTGAACATCTACATGACCGATCTGAGCAACTTCGCCACCGTGAATGAAATCATGGCGACGTATTTTCAGGAACCTTATCCCGCCCGCGCCGCCATCGGGGTTGCCGCGCTGCCCAAGGGTGTTCCGGTGGAAATGGACGCCGTGATGGTCCTGAGCTGACCGGATCGACAGCGGCCGCGGGGCTGGCTCATTCAGCCCCGTGAATCATCTCTCCGTAACCCGCCCGGTAATCGGGATAACGAAAGCGAAACCCAGTCTCCCTAAGACGCTTATTGCTACACCGCTTGCTGCCCGCCCGACCACCACTCCGTGCGTCCGTGGACGGCTTCGCGCACACCGTCTGCTGTCTGATCCAGTTCACCACGTCTGCCAGTCGGACCGGTTCGCAGTCCGTCACCAGGTAGTGTGTCGCCAGCGTTTTGCCAGCGAGCGCCTGATTCATCAGATGAACCACGGCTGCGACAGCGTCGGCTTCATGGATGCGGTTGGTATAAGGTGAGGGCACGGTCGGATCCATGTCTCCCCGGACCACGCTGTCCAGAAACCGACGTCGGGTGGGACCGTAAATACCGCTCAAGCGAGCAATCGTGGCGGGTACGCCGCTCTCCAGAACCCGCTGTTCCCCCGTCAGAATGCACTGTCCACTCACCCGCGCCGGCTGTGTCTCGCTGGTCTCGTCGACCCAGCTGTCATCGTTCTGTTGGTAAACGCTGGTGCTGCTGATGAACACGATCTGTCGCAGCCGACTCCGGTCAAGAGCGGACAGCAGGTTGTCCAGCCCGGTCACATACGCGTCACGGTATCCGTCATCGTCGTAGTGGCTGGGTGTCAGGCAGTAAATCATGGCATCAACGGCGTCCGGCAGAGCGGCGGCGAGGGTTTGTGTGTCCAGCAGGTCGGCGCCAATCCGCTCGACTCCCTGGGGTATCTGGTCCACGTTGCGTCGCAGGCCGAACACGTGATGACGTTGGCTCAGCACCTGTGCGATGCGGCCACCGAGGGCGCCGCAGCCCGCCACCAGGATCCGTGCCGGTTTCCCGTGCTCAGTAATTGCCATAGTCATTATCAATCCTTATTCTGTAGCTCATAAATAAGTTCAGAGACTGACCGGAGCCGTCCATGACCCTTACCGAGTTGCGTTACATCGTCACCCTGGCAAGAGAAAAGCATTTTGGCCGTGCGGCTGAACGTTGTCATGTCAGCCAGCCTACCCTGAGTGTGGCGGTAAAAAAGCTCGAGGACGAACTGGGTATCGCGCTGTTTGAGCGCAGCAAGAGCCGGATCCGCGTGACCGAAACCGGCGCACGCATCATCGACCAGGCCCAGCGGGTTCTGGACCAGGTCGGCCTGATCCGGGATATGGCCCAGGACGGCAAGAATCAGCTGAACTCGCCGCTGAAGGTCGGTGCCATTTATACCATCGGTCCCTATCTGTTTCCGCATTTCCTGCCGGAGTTGCGTCGGGCGGCGCCGGAGATGCCGCTGTTCATCGAAGAGAATTATACCGCTAACCTGCGCCAGAAACTGCGCCAGTCGGAGCTCGACGCGATCATTGTTGCGCTGCCGTTCGAGGAGCCGGAGGTGGTTACCCTGCCGCTTTACGACGAGCCATTTGTCGTGTTGTTGCCGGCCGGTCACCGATTGGCCCGCAAAAAGGCACTGACGGCCGACGAACTGGCGCAGGAGCAATTGTTGCTGCTCGGGCCCGGGCACTGCTTCCGGGATCAGGTTCTGGAATCCTGTCCTCCGCTGGTAGAAGCGGTGACTGCCCGGTCTGCGACACCCAGTGGACCGGCGCTTGTTACCGAAGGCAGCTCGCTGGAAACCATCCGGCACATGGTCGCCTCGGGCCTTGGTATCACCGTGTTGCCTCTGTCCGCCGCAACGGCTGTCCAGTACCAGGAAGACATTCTGGCGGTTCGTCCGTTCGTTGCGCCGGTGCCCTTCCGGACCGTCGCACTGGCCTGGCGCGTGACTTTCCCGCGGCCCAAGGCCATTGATGTGTTGTCATTGGCGGCCAGCCAGTGCCGGGTGATCGAGAAGGCCAGCGAAACCACGCCTGCCGTCGCAGCCAGCGCCTGAGGCCGGTATGACAGCGCTGGACGACATCCCGGTAACCGCGCTCAAGGGCGTGGGCTCTGCGCTGGCTGGCACGCTCGCTCGTCTGGGCATCGAGAGTGTGCAGGATCTGTTGTTTCATCTGCCTCATCGTTACGAGGACCGGACCCGGATTATTCCGATGGGTAGCCTGCGGGTCGGGGATGTCGGGGTGGTTGAAGGAGAGGTGATCAAAACCGATCTGGTCATGGGGCGTCGTCGCAGTTTGCAGGTCACCCTGCGGGACGACTCCGGTTTTCTGGTGATGCGGTTTTTCCACTTCAATGCGGCCCAGAAAAACCAGCTTGGCGAAGGCGCCCGGGTACGCTGCTACGGCGAGGTGCGCCCGGGTCGCGCCGGCTACGAGTTCTATCACCCCGAGTACCAGGTCAATCCGGGCCCCATGCCGGCCGCCGGAGAAGCCACGCTGACCCCCGTCTATCCGCTGACCGAAGGCATTCAGCAGCCGCGGGTCCGAAGTCTTTGCCAGCAGGCGCTTGGCTACCTCAAACGCTACCCGATTCGCGACTGGCTGCCTGCAGCCATGCTGGCCGACTACCAGTTGCCAGGCATCAGTGAGGCGGTGGCACTTGTACACGCTCCACCGGCCGATGCGCCCGTTCATCTGCTGATGGAGGGGCGTCACCCCGCGCAGCAGCGACTGGTGATGGAGGAGTTGCTGGCGCACCAGCTCAGTCTGCTCCAGGTACGTGAACAGATTCAGGCCCGGGAGGCCCTGCCGCTGCTGCCCCGGGGCGACTTGCCAGAGCGTTTTCTCGAGGCCCTGCATTTCGAACTTACCCACGCGCAATCCCGGGTTCTCGCTGAGATCCGTCAGGATCTGAGTCAGCCGCTGCCGATGCTGCGTCTGGTGCAGGGCGATGTCGGCTCCGGCAAAACCGTGGTGGCGGCGCTCGCCGCCCTGCAGGCGATTTCGGCGGGAGCCCAGGCCGCCCTGATGGCACCCACCGAGATTCTTGCCGAGCAGCACTACGCCAACTTCCGGACATGGTTAGAGCCGCTCGGGATTCAACTGGCCTGGTTGTCTGGCAAGGTCAAGGGAAAACCACGCACTGCAACGCTGGCGCGGGTGGCCTCGGGAGAGGCCACCATGGTCATCGGCACCCATGCCCTGTTTCAGGACGACGTGACGTTTGATCGGCTGGCGCTGGTCATCGTCGATGAGCAGCATCGGTTCGGGGTACACCAGCGTCTCGCACTCCGGGAGAAGGGCGCCAGCGGCCGCCTGGCCCCCCACCAGCTGATCATGACCGCCACACCGATTCCGCGAACGCTTGCCATGAGCGCCTATGCCGACCTGGATACCTCGGTGATTGACGAGTTGCCACCGGGGCGCAAGCCGATCGAGACGATTGTGTTGCCGGACAGCCGGCGCGATGACATCGTCAGCCGGGTCAGTGAAGCCTGTCAGGCAGGGCGTCAGGCCTACTGGGTCTGCACGCTGATCGAGGAATCAGAGGCGCTCCAGTGCCAGGCCGCTGAGGTGACCGCGGAAGAACTCAAGTCCCGTTTGCCGCAACTGGCCATCGGTCTGGTGCATGGCCGCCTGAAGGCTGCCGAGAAGGCTCAGGTCATGAGTCAGTTCAAGGACGGCGAACTGGACCTGCTGGTCGCAACCACCGTGATAGAGGTCGGCGTGGACGTTCCCAACGCCTCGCTGATTATTATTGAAAACCCGGAGCGACTGGGGCTGGCTCAATTGCATCAGCTCAGAGGACGGGTTGGCCGGGGCGACGCGGAGAGCTTTTGTGTGCTGATGTACCATCCGCCGCTTTCCCGTAATGGCAAAGCCCGCTTGCAGGTGCTCCGGGACAGTCAGGATGGTTTTGTCATTGCCGAGAAAGACCTGGAAATACGGGGGCCGGGGGAAGTGCTGGGCACGCGCCAGACCGGGCTGATGCAATTCAGGCTGGCAGAATTCGAACGGGATAAAGGATGGATTGAAACTGTCCGTCATCTGGCGCCGGCCCTGATCGGTGATCCTAAAGCGGTTTCAGCACTCATCCGCCGGTGGCTGGGCGAGCGTACCCGGTACGGGGAAGTGTAGTGAAAAGAGCGGAGTTTTAAGAAGCGTTCATCTACACTGGGACAAACAGATAGCGAACAGCCGCGGTCGTGCTGGCGTTGGCCGCGAGTCATGGAATCAGGGGAGCATTATGGATTTACCGGCCGTTGTCCGGGAGGCTCTGGCAGCCTCTGCACCAGAGCTGAGAGTGTGTGATGCCAAAGAGTCGCCGCTGGACAGCACTCTCAGGATGGTCTTGCTACAGGACGAACAGGGTCCGTATCAGGCAATCTGTCGTCGCCGCGACCTGCTGGATATTGTCCAGTTGAACAAGCATCTCGGCCGGGATTTACGACTGATGCCGCTCAATCAGCAGGTCCGGATTCGCCAGCGCCTTGGTTTGATGCGCGAACTCCCGGCCTTACCGACGCTGACAGGGTTGCCGACGGTGGTCGATAAAGCCGTGGACGCCCTGACTGACGTGGTTCTTGATGTGGTCGAACAGGGCCTGTGCATCAGTTTGACGGCGGCCGAGTTCCGTGACCTCAGCGCCAATGCCGAACGGCATCGATTCACCACGCCGGTTGACGAGATTCAGGTTAACCTGAACCACCCGGAGAATGACCGTGAGCAATTGCACTCGGCACTGAAGCGATTCACCGGTCTGCGCATTCAGCAACGACTTGACGATACGCTCGAGCTGCCGCCGTTGCCGGAAACCGCACAGCGTATTATCCATTTGCGGGTGAACCCCAATGCCGTCATGGGGGACCTGGTGGATATCGTCGAGAGCGACCCCAGCCTGGCCGCCCAGGTGGTGAGCTGGGCGTCATCGTCATTTTATGCGGCCGCGGGCCAGGTCAAATCGGTGCACGATGCGGTGTCACGGGTTCTGGGCTTTGATCTGGTCATGAATCTGGCGATGGGGCTGGCGCTGGGGCGCGCCCTCAAGCAACCGGAGGATCAGCCGGAGGGTTACGTGGGGTACTGGCAACAGGCCATCTGGCAGGCCCAGTCTGCCGGTGTTCTGGCCAGCATGATGCCCCGGGGCCAGCGCCCGGCTTTTGGCCTCGCGTATCTGGCCGGACTGCTCCACAACTTTGGCTACCTGGTTCTGGCGCAGGTGTTCCCGCCCCATTTCAAACTGGCCTGCCGCGCCTGGGAAGTGAATCCCGATATCGATTCGTCAGTGATCGAGCAGCACCTGCTGGGTTTAACCCGTGAGCAGATGGGAGCCCAGTTAATGGCAAATTGGGGCATGCCGGACGAAATTGTCACAGCCATCCGTCAACAGAAAAATTCGCTGTTCAGTGGCGAGCACGACCTATACCCAAGGCTGCTCTGGCTGGGACGCCAGTTGCTGACCACCCGTGGCGTTCCACTCGGGGCATCAGAGCCGGTGTCCGACGCTGTCTATCAGAGCCTGGGGCTTGACCGGGCACGGGTCGACGGCGCGTTCGATGAGCTCGTTGACAGCAAGGCCAACATCATGGCGATGGCGGGCATGATGAGCAACTGAACCACGGCCGGATCCGGTCAGGGCCTCTGCTCAGAACGAGTGATGGCGAATGGCGGTGGCGGCGCGCCGGATTTCATCGGCGTGCTTCTGCTCCAGTGCGAAGCGCTCCCGGTCAAGCTTTTCCACAAAGCGCTGATCGGTATCCTGACGTGCCTGGTGGGTTGGCATGTGCTGCATCTTGTCGTGCATCTCCTGAAAAATCCTGAACGGGGGCCGGGTCAGCAGATCCGGTGCCACATGCTCAAGCAGTCCCTTGATACGCAGACACGCCTCGGAATACTCCACCTGATCCTGTTCCACCGCCATGGCCAGCACCTGAATGCTTTCGATGATGCTTTCCCGGCGGGTGGCCTGAAACGCCTCGTTCCGTGCCCGGGTTCGACGGCTGTGCCGAATGGCCTTTGTCTGGCCGCGGATAAACAGCGCCAGCAACAGGATGGCAAGCAGTCCGGTCGCAATCAGGATCCATTGAAGCCATACGGGCATGGGATGTCCTTATGAGAGTTGGTTTGACGTGCCGTCGCCGCAGTGGGTTACGGCACGCTTGGCCCGGTGTCAGGCGCGCTTGCGGGAACGCTCCGCTTTCCAGAGTTTGACGGTGACGGTCTGGCCATTGAGTACGGATGTGCCACTGAGTGGATCAATCTGGTCGTCCCGGATGACGTCGTTGATGCTGGCGCCGGCATGTGCCTCAGCCACGCCCTGCCGGGTCCCTGCCCGGTTGTGCCCCCAGCCATGGGGAATCGAGACCACGCCCGGCATCACCTCGTCGGTAATTTCCACAGGAACCACGATGCGTCCGGCGTCCGAGCTGACCTCTGCGGCATCGCCCGCGCCGAGACCGCACCGCGATGCATCCCGGGAATGGATCATCAGGGTGCAGCGATCCTTGCCTTTCACCAGTCGCTGACTGTTGTGCATCCATGAATTATTGCTGCGTACATGGCGACGCCCGATCAGCAGCAGGTCGTCGGAAACTGGCTCATCCAGGCGTTGGTGCAACCGCTCGAGATCTTGCAGATAGCGTCTCGGGGCAAGGTTGATCTGCTGGTCACGGGTAAACAGCCGGTCCGGCATGCACGGCCGCAACGGGCCCAGGTCCAGGCCGCTGGGGTTGTCCTTCAGTGTCGCCAGAGACAGACCCTTGGGAAGGTCCTGCCAGCGACGGTCGAGCGGGCTAAGTCGGGCGAGATTACGCAGCGGATGGCGTTCCGGAAGGACATCCACCAACAGATCGATAACCGGCTGCACCAGAGCTCGCGCCCGGCCTACGTCCTGACCGTAGGGCCCGCTGCGCAGCATCAGGTCCAGTAACGGATCGGGGCCGATCTGTTTGAACGCGCGCCAGCCCAGTTCCGCTCGTAACGGCAGCCGCCCACCGCGTTTGTGCTTCTCCAGACGATGCGCCAGTTCGAGCAGTATCTGCCAGTCGTGGCGGGTGTCCGGACCGGCGTCGAACAGCCTGGGGCTGTATTTGGCCACGTTGTGAACCGCGAACATGCTGAAGATCAGGTCGTAGTGACTGCGTTCCAGGGCAGCGGTCGGTGGCAGGATGACATCCGCATGCCGTGTGGTCTCATTCAGGTAATAATCCACCGAGACCATGAATTCGAGCTGCCCAAAGGCGGCTTCCAGGCGGCCGCCATTCGGGCTCGACAGCAGTGGGTTGCCGGCGACGGTCACGAAAGCCCGGATCTGGCCGTTACCCGGGGTCAGAATCTCGTCGGCCATGGTGCTGGAGGGGAATTCGCCACCGAATTCCGGCAGGCCTTTGACCCGGCTGGTGCGGCGGCCAAAATGGCCTCGCTGCCCGGACATTCCGCCCAAGGCGACCATGTCGATGGCAGGCTGGGTAAACATCATGCCGCCGACGGTATCGAGTTTGCCGGTCAGTATGTTCAATACATAGATCAGCCAGGTGGCGACGCCACCGTGCGCCTGGGTGCTGGTGCCAATGCGCCCGTAGAGCGCGGCCCTAGGCGTACTGGCAAGCTGCCGCGCAAGATCTCGAATGGCGTCAGCCGACAGGCCGGTGTGTGGGCTCACTGCCTCCGGCGTATACGGTATGGCTGCCAGGCGGACCAGATCAACGTCCCGGGTCCACCGTTCGGCATGCCCCAGGTTGACGCGGTTTTCCTCAAACAGCGTGTGCACCATGGCCATCAGCAGCAGGGCATCGCTGCCGGGACGGACAAAGTGAAAGTCGTCCGCCAGTTTCGCGGTTTCGGTGCGACGGGGGTCGATGACCACCAGCTTGCCACCCCGGGCCTTGAGGGCTTTCAGCCGGCCGCGTACATCCGGCACGGTCATCAAGCTGCCGTTGGACGCCATGGGGTTTGCGCCGATACACATGAACAGGTCGGTGTGGTCGATATCGGGAATGGGAAACAGCACCTGATGACCGAACATTTCCAGGCTGGCCAGCATATGGGGAAGCTGGTCGTTGGACGTGGCGGAAAAGCGGTTCTGGGTGCCGAGGGCGCGCAGGAACGGCAGTGTGGCCATCATGGCGCCGTGATTATGAACATTGGGGTTGCCAAGGTAGGCGCCGATGGCGTTCTTGCCATGTTGCTTGCGGACCGCATGAAGACGCTGGGCGACCAGATCGAGAGCCTCATCCCACTCCATTTCCTGCCAGCCCTCGGCCGTTCGGCGGATGGGCTTTTTAAGTCGGTCGGGGTCCTCATGGAGATCCTTCAGTGCCACGGCTTTGGGGCAGATATGGCCGTGACTGAGCGGATCATTGTCATCGCCTTTGATGGCGGCGATGCTGCCCTCCCTGACTTCAATGGCCACGCCGCACATGGCTTCGCACAAATGGCAGGTGCGGTAGTGAGTTCCATTCTCCATGCAATCGTCTCCCGGAGTTTGATCATGAACACCCGGCTGAGGCCGGTTTTATAAGAAAACCAGATTATCAGGAAAGGCTCACAAGGGGAAAAACCTGTTGCCC
>JAWVWU010000039.1:0-10441 GCA_033723595.1 Marinobacter sp.
GATTTGCTGTACGACGGCTGGGTGGAGGCCGTCAATCGCCTGCAAAGCCATTGATGATCTGTGAGCGGACCCGGCAACAGGGCCGGGTCCGGAGTGGGCACCCGGTCAGCGTATACCAATCTCCCGAAGCCGCTTATACACGGTGTTACGGCTGACGCCGAGGTGCCTGGCGGTTCGAGATACATTGCCCTGGTAGCCGTTATAGATTGTCAGAAAGGTATCTGCCGGATCGCCGGCATCATCGTCTGACTGCCTGACGCCGTCGCCCGCCGTCAGCGCGTCAGCACGACCGGGATCCGCGAGGTCCTGAATAAAGTCGTCCGGCAAATGCCACATTTCCACCGGTGAGGTGTCTGCCATGGCCAGCGCCACCTGAATGACGGTGATCAGTTGACGTATATTGCCGGGCCAGGGGTGACGGTCGAAGACATCAACGATGGGTTCCGGTAGCGGGTGGCGCTGGTCGGCGGCGCAAAGGCGGGCGTGAAGGCGGCGGAACAGCTCGCGACGGTCGGCCCGGTGCCGCAGCGGCGGAAGTTCGATATTGAGCCCGCTGACCCGGTAGTAAAGGTCGGCCCGGAACAATCCATCGCTCACTTGCTGTTTCAGCGGTTGATTGGTGGCGGAAATCAGGCGGATATCGACCGGATAGCATTCGGTCGATCCCAGCGGTGTGACTTCCCGTTCCTGCAATACCCGAAGCAGTCTTGCCTGCGCGCTCAGGGGCATCTCACCAATTTCGTCGAGGAAGAGAACCCCCTGGTGCGCCTTTCGAATCAAACCAATCGCACCGCTGCTACTGGCGCCGGTGAACGCCCCTTTCTCATAACCGAACAGTTCCGATTCCACCAGCTCCGCGGGAATTGCCGCACAATTGACGGCAACCATCGGAAAAGCCTGGCGTCGGCTGGACTGGTGCAGAGCTTTGACCAGCACTTCCTTACCCACGCCCGTTTCGCCGTGGATCAGTATCGGGATTTCCCGATCCATCACCCGGGATGCCTGGCGGATGCAGCGATTCATGACCGGGTCACCGAATTCGATGTCATTCAGGGACAGCGGCGCGGGTTCCTCGCCGGACAGTGCCTCTGGCCCTGACGGCGGCAACGTGGGACGCGCCACCGGTATGTGTGGCTGTGCTGACGAGGGTCTCCGGACCTGTCCAAAGAGACTGCGTTTGCTGACGCTCCTGATTGGCAGGGTGACCAGTTCGGGCTGCTGCAGAAGTGCCTCGTGGCCGTTTTCCAGCACCGCGTTCACGGTGCCGCCGCGAGCTGGCATTTCCAGCAGTTGCTGGGCTCTGCGATTGGCCGCGACAACCTGGCCGGTCTCGTCAAACGCGATCAGCCCGGACCACTGACTGTCGAGATTGTCCGAATTGGTATTGAACGTCAGCAGGTAACAGGTCTGCCCGAATCGTCGGATCATCAGGCGATTCTCAACCGACTGGGACATCAGCCGGACCATGCCCAGGGTGTGGGCCTGGGGCATATAGGTGTCGCTTGAAACGTTCAGCACGCCAATCAGGTTCTGACTGACATCAAAGATGGGAGCCGCAGAGCCGATCATGAACCGGTTTGCTTTCAGGTAATGCTCGTTCCGCTGGACTTGAATGGCGTGTCCGCAGGCGATGGTGGTGCCAATGGCGTTGGTACCGTTGATCTTTTCCTGCCAGCTGGTGCCTTCCCGGAAAAATGCCTTGCGCTCGGCTTCAATAAAACGTCGGTCGCCCCAGTTGTCCAGAATGCGCCCCTGATTGTCAGTCAGCAGGATCATGCACTTGGTGTTGGACAGGATGTTTTCGTAGTAGGGCAGCACTTCACACTCGGTGGTCTCCACCAGCAGGCGATTCTGTTCCCTGAGCTGGTCGCGTGCGCTGTTGTCCAGGTGCAGCGGCGTTGGGCGGGTACTGTGGGAGAGCCCGAAGGATCGGCAGCGATCCCAGGAAGCAGCGATCGCAGCACTGAATTCACTGTGTCGGCTGAGGTCGTTCATGGCGGCTCATCCATGTTCGTTTGTCACTACCGCGACACGAACGAACGGTCAGGCGGCAGGCCAGAGCTGTTCATTATTATGTTCAGTTTTTGTGAAAGTCAATGTTCAGACTGATCAATTCCATTCGATATCGAACATGAATAGTGAGTTCGGAACAATAATCAAAAAATAAAAAGTTCATTAAAACATTGCTTTAGTGTTATTTAATTTCGATTGACGGAATATTGGTATGTTCATTGCCTTTCAATATTCGCAAGCGAAACTGATGCGCGCGCGCTGATCGATGGATCGCGCCGTGACATGTCCAGAATAAAAACAAGGACTCTTCCTATGTCGTTAACACTGGAAAACGTCTCCCGTATTGTGGATGGCGTTCCTCATATCGCTGACGCGAACATCACCTTTGAGGCGGGGTCGTTTAATGTTCTGCTGGGCAGGACACTGGCCGGCAAAACCTCACTCATGAGGCTGATGGCAGGCCTCGACAAGCCCACAGAAGGGCGAATCCTGGTGGACGGGCGGGACGTCACCCAAGAGACCGTTCAGCGTCGCAACATTTCCATGATCTACCAGCAATTCATTAACTACCCGAACCTGACCGTGCGTGAAAATATCGCCTCACCACTGCGCCTGGCGAAGATGTCGGACACAGAGATTGACCGGCGGGTGAAGGAAACGGCGGCCATGTTGCAGATCGAACCGCTGCTCAAGCGGTATCCGCTGGAGCTCTCGGGCGGTCAGCAGCAGCGCACCGCCATGGCCCGGGCTCTGGTCAAGGATGCCAGTCTGATTCTGTTCGACGAACCTCTGGTCAACCTGGACTACAAGCTTCGGGAAGAGTTGCGCACCGAGTTGCGTGAGCTGTTCAAGGAGCGCAACTGCATTGCCGTCTACGCCTCGACTGAAGCCAACGAAGCGCTTGCGCTGGGCGGGTACACGACCCTGCTGCACGAGGGACGGATACTGCAGACCGGAGAAGTCACGTCGGTCTACCGTCAGCCGGTCAATGTCCAGGCGGCTGAACTGTTCAGTGAACCGCCCATCAACCTGATCAGTGGTCGCGTCACCGAGAGTGAGCTGACGTTTGATGAATACGCCCACCACCCACTGACCCGCGACCTCGATAATCTGTCGCCCGGTAGCTATCAGTTCGGTATCCGCCCCAGCCACATCAGCCTGGTTCCGCAGAACGAAGATGATCTGGAGCTCTCGATGACAGTAGAACTGGCGGAAATCAGCGGCTCGGAAACCTTCATGCACGTTGGCAACGATCACTTTGAGCTGGTGCTTCAGCTAATGGGTGTTCACGAATACCGCAGTGATACGCCAATCAAGGTCTATCTGCCGATCAGCAAGCTGTTCGTTTTTGCCAGTGATGGCGATCTCGTTCACGCCCCGTCTCGTTTGCCGAAGGAGTAAGCTGCCATGGCTGAAATAGAACTGAAATCATTGGCACACAGCTACCAGAAGGATCCGTCGGGTCCTGAAGACTATGCCATCCGCGAAATGAGCCACGTCTGGCACAAGGGCGGTGCCTATGCGTTGCTCGGCCCCTCCGGCTGCGGCAAGAGCACCATGCTCAATATCATCTCGGGACTGTTAGCGCCATCCGAAGGGGAGGTGCTGTTTGATAACGTCAAAGTCAACGAACTCTCGCCGAAGGACCGCAACATTGCCCAGGTCTTCCAGTTCCCGGTCATTTACGATTCGATGACGGTGTTCGATAACCTGGCCTTTCCTCTGCGCAACGCCGGACAGCCCAAGGCCAAGGTCGACGCCAAGGTTAACGAGATCGCCACGATTCTTGAGCTCGAGTCCGTGCTTCACAACAAGGCCAAGGGTCTGACCGCGGATCAGAAGCAGAAGGTCTCCATGGGCCGCGGCCTGGTGCGTGATGACGTGTCGGCCATCCTGTTCGATGAGCCATTGACTGTGATCGACCCCCAGTTGAAATGGAAACTGCGTCGCAAGCTCAAGCAGATCCACGAGCAGTTCAACATCACCATGGTCTACGTGACCCACGATCAGTTGGAAGCCTCCACCTTTGCCGACAAGATTGCGGTGATGTACGAGGGCACCATTGTGCAGTTTGGAACGCCGCGTGAGTTGTTCGAGACACCCAACCACACCTTTGTCGGCTTTTTCATTGGCAGCCCCGGCATGAATCTGATTGAGGTGACCCGCGATGAGGGTGGGGTGACGTTTGATGATGTCAGGGTCGCCCTGAGTGACGAACTGAATCAGCGGCTGTCCGCGACCTCGTCGACCAACATCAAAATCGGTATACGGCCCGAATTCCTGCACGTCGGAAACCAGCCATCGGATGATGCGTTCGAATGCGCGGTGACGGATGTCGAAGACCTGGGAACCTACAAGATTATCTCGCTCCGGCTTGGCTCCCAGGCCATAAAGGCGCGCGTGGACGAGGACCAGGAGGTCGGCGCCGGTCCGGTCTACGTCAGTTTCCCGCGGCAGTGGCTGAAGCTCTATGTCGATGAATACCTGATAGAGGAGAAGGCAGAATGAATAAGGTTCCCAACAACAAGGCCTGGTGGCTGGTTCTGCCGGTTTTTATTCTGGTCGCATTTTCCGCGCTGATTCCCCTGATGACCGTGGTGAACTACTCGGTCCAGGACATCTTTGGCAGCAGTGCCTACTTTGTCGGCTTCGACTGGTTCAAGGAGGTCCTGCGAGACCCTCGTCTTCAGGACTCCCTGGTACGCCAGTTCATCTTCTCCGGCGCCGTCTTGCTGATCGAGATTCCGCTCGGGATTGGCGTGGCGCTGATGATGCCGACGTCAGGCAAACGCGCGTCGCTGGTGCTGATTCTGTTGGCCATTCCATTGCTGATTCCCTGGAACGTAGTGGGCACCATCTGGCAGATTTTCGGCCGCTCTGATATCGGTCTCTTCGGATGGGCGTTGAACCAGATGGGCATTGATTACAACTACACCGCAAGTACCGGAGATGCCTGGGGGACCGTGCTGTTGATGGATGTCTGGCATTGGACACCGCTGGTTGCCCTGCTGTGCTATTCCGGCCTGCGGGCGATTCCGGAAGCGTTCTATCAGGCGGCGGAGATCGACCGCGCGTCCAAGTGGGCTGTGTTCCGCTACATCCAGCTGCCCCGACTCAAGAGCGTACTGGTGATCGCGGTTCTGCTGCGATTCATGGACAGTTTCATGATCTATACCGAGCCATTCGTGCTGACGGGCGGCGGGCCGGGAAGTTCCACGACGTTCCTGAGCCAGACCCTGACCACCATGGCCATCGGCCAGTTCGACATCGGTCGGGCGGGGGCATTCTCCCTGATCTATTTCCTGATCGTGTTGCTGGTGTCCTGGTTGTTCTTCACCGCAATTACCCACCTCGACAAGCAGAAGTGAGGGCCCTGAGATGAAAATGAATAAACGCAAAGGGTTTGGTATCACCTTTTATATATTGTTCGTGCTGATACCGATTTACTGGTTGCTGAACATGTCGTTCAAGACCAACGAGGAGATCCTCAGTTCACTGACGCTCTGGCCTAAAACGTTCACGCTGGCCAACTACGAGACCATTTTCACGGATCCCAGCTGGTACTCCGGCTACATCAATTCGATGATCTATGTATCGATGAACGTGGTGATCACCCTGATTGTGGCACTGCCGGCGGCCTACGCGTTCAGCCGCTACAAGTTTGTGGGTGACAAGCATCTGTTTTTCTGGCTGCTCAGTAACCGGATGGCCCCGCCGGCCGTTTTCCTGCTGCCGTTCTTCCAGCTCTATTCGTCGGTTGGCCTGTTCGATACCTACATCGCGGTGGCCCTCGCGCATTGCCTTTTCAATGTGCCATTGGCCGTGTGGATACTGGAGGGCTTCATCTCCGGTGTGCCTCGCGAGTATGACGAAATGGCCTACATTGATGGCTACAGCTTTCCGCGGTTCTTCGTGAAAATTTTCATACCCATGATCCGGTCGGGGATTGGTGTCGCCGCGTTCTTCGCCTTCATGTTCTCCTGGGTAGAACTGCTGCTGGCGCGAACGCTGACGTCGGTGGATGCCCAGCCCATTGTCGCAATCATGACGCGAACCGTCGGCGCCAGCGGTATCAACTGGGGCGTGCTGGCAGCGGCCGGTGCGTTAACCATCATTCCGGGTCTGCTGGTGATCTGGTTTGTTCGTAATCACGTCGCGACGGGCTTTGCCCTCGGCCGGGTTTGAGGAGATCGCCATGATGAGTTGGATGTTCTGGACCGTACCGACGGCCATATTCTTTGCCACCATCGCGGGTATCCTGCTGGTGATGACGGTTTACGAAGTGATCTCACCCTGCGTCGAACGCAAAGGGTTTCTGCCGATTTCCACCACCCGTGGCGACCGGCTTTTCATCGGCCTGCTCAGCAGTGCTTACATTCATATTCTTGTCCTGGCGCTCACCGGCATCAGCTTGTGGGTGGCCCTGGCCATATCAGTGATCTGGCTCTGCATTCTGTTGCGTTGGGGCTAGACGAAAAGGAGGTGCACCAAAAAAAAGCGTCATAACCCAAAAAAACCGTCGATTAGAAAATTTTGGTGTTGATGTTTTTTCGTAATCGAACTAATGTTGGGTTAATGGTCGAAAACGATCATAATTATGTTTTCGACCAGCCATCTGATTGGTGACCGACGGTCAGATGAAAGGAGTGGTCGACCGGGGCCTGATCCGGCCAGTTTCGACTCTCTGACTTCTAACAATACAAACGAGGTTGGATATGTTTAAAAACAACAATTATCCGAAAGCGCTGTTACTCAGTGCAGCTATCGGTAGCATGGGCATGAGCCTGCATGCCTCAGCCGATCAGTACTCGGATGCAGCGAAGAAGTGGGTAGATAACGAATTCTCCCCATCCACACTGACCAAAGAACAGCAGATGAAGGAAATGGCCTGGTTTACCGAAGCCGCCAAGCCCTTCCGTGGTATGGAAATCAATGTGGTGTCAGAGAGTCTGACCACACACAAGTACGAATCCAACGTTCTGGCCAAAGCCTTTACCGAAATCACCGGCATCAAAGTGAATCACAATGTGGTTCAGGAAGGTGACGTGATCGAGAAGCTGCAGACCCAGATGCAGTCCGGTCGAAACATCTTCGACGGCTACGTGAATGACTCCGACCTGATCGGTACGCATTTCCGGTACGGGAAGACGGTCGCGATCTCCGACATGATCAAGGGTGATGGCAAGGACTTCACACTGCCAACCCTCGACCTGGATGACTTCATCGGCACCGATTTCACGACCGCCCCCGACGGCAAGCTTTACCAACTGCCAGACCAGCAGTTCGCCAACCTTTACTGGTTCCGGGCGGACTGGTTTGCTCGCCCGGACCTGAAGAAGAAGTTCAAGGAAATCTACGGCTATGACCTCGGTGTTCCGGTCAACTGGTCTGCCTATGAGGACATTGCCGAATTTTTCACCGACAAGGTCAAGACCATTGACGGTAAGCGCGTGTATGGCCACATGGATTATGGCAAGAAAGATCCGTCGCTGGGCTGGCGCTTCACGGACGCCTGGTTCTCAATGGCGGGTGAGGGTGACAAAGGCCTGCCCAACGGTCTGCCCGTCGATGAGTGGGGCATTCGTGTGAACGACTGTCACCCGGTCGGCTCCAGCGTCAGCCGTGGTGGTGCCACCAACAGCCCGGCAGCCGTTTATGCGACACAGAAGTATGTTGACTGGCTCGACAAGTATGCGCCACCTGAGGCGTCCGGCATGACATTCTCTGAGGCCGGTCCGGTACCTGCGCAGGGTAACGTTGCCCAGCAGATCTTCTGGTATACCGCGTTCACCTCCAGCATGACCAAAAAAGGCCTGCCGGTGGTCAACGAGGACGGTACTCCGAAGTGGCGTATGGCCCCGTCTCCGCACGGTCCGTATTGGGAAAAGGGCATGAAGCTGGGTTATCAGGACGTGGGTTCCTGGACCTTCCTGAAGTCCACACCTGAGAAGCGTCGTCTGGCGGCCTGGTTGTACGCCCAGTTCACCGTGTCCAAGACCGTTTCCCTGAAGAAAACCCTGGTTGGCCTGACACCGATTCGGGAGTCTGATATCAACTCTCAGGCAATGACCGATGCAGCGCCCATGCTGGGTGGTCTGGTCGAATTCTACCGCAGTCCGGCCCGTCTCCAGTGGAGCCCAACCGGCACCAACGTGCCTGACTATCCGAAGATGGCGCAGTTGTGGTGGCAGTACATCGCCCGTGCAGCCAGTGGTGAGAGCACTCCGAAGGAAGCGCTGGACGGACTCGCCGGTGCCCAGGACAAACTGATGACACGCCTGCAACGGGCCAATGTCATGAGCACCTGTGCTCCCAAGATGAACGAGCCGCGTGATCCCAGCTACTGGCTGAACCAGCCGGGCTCACCCAAGCCCAAGCTCAGCAACGAGAAGCCCAAAGGCGAAACCATTCCTTACGAGGAATTGTTGAAGAGCTGGAAGGACGCTCGTCAGAGTTAAGCTGAACCAGGCTCCACCCGGGTCATCAGTCGATTCACGGACGCTGATGGCCCGGTACCGGGAGTCGTGTTGTCCGGTAGGATGAACCCGACTTCCCACCTTTTTGTTTTGTGTACTCCAGAGCCTTGGCCGGCTGCCGCCCCCCCCAATTTGGCAGGTTGACGAATCAGTTGTCTCCTTTGATTGTGTCCCGGCCCTTTTTCTGGTTCGAGCCGCACAGTTTCCCTGGACGGAAGCCGCGAGCACAACAATAGCTGAGGGTGACGCGCCTTCAGGGACGATGTGGGTCGCATCCCAAAACCAGTCAGGGGTAGGGCCTTATGTCCCGTCTTTCCGTTATTCATCGTCTGTATCTTGGATTTGGCTTTATCTGTGCCGTCATCGTGGTGTGGGGACTTCTCAACATATGGATGATGGGCGGAATCAGCCAACGCATCGCCGGCATCACCGGGCAGGCTTATCCGATCCAGCAGGCTGCGTCTGATATCACCATCGTCAGCCAGCGACTTGGCCGGGAGGTGCTTTCCCTGACCGAGTTAAAAACGCCGGAGGCTGTTAACCGGCGTTACGGGCGCGTTCAGAACGCAATCAAATCGGTCAGAGAGAAGATCGACACACTGTCTGCGCAGGTTGCCGGGATCGCCGGCGCCGAATCTCTGCAAACCAATATCAAGGCACTGCGTGACCAGCTGAAATCCCTGGCCGATCTGGCAGCGGCATCCCGTACGCTGCGCAATGAGAGTCTGACGGTATCAAGTCAGGTGCTGGATGGATTGTCAGACTTCCTGATCCAGGCTGCCGAAATGAAGCAGGAAATGACGCGCGAGGCGCAGGGCGTGGCCGCCAATGATATCTACGTTGCTGATCTGTTGGTGACACTAATGGACCGGTTTTCCAGCGTGGAGTTGCTGGTGATGAACCTGGTCAACACCCAGGACCCGAAGGTCCTGGCCCAGAAGGTCGAGCAGATCCGCTTTAACAGCAAGAACTTCAAGGAAGACATCGCCGATCTGGTGACCGAAATACCGGCCCTGTCGTCGCTGTCTGCGCAACGGGATGCCTTCCTCAAAAACATCAACAGTGACGATGGCATCGTCAACCGCTACTACGACTATCGACAGACCCTGCTGAAGGTCGAGACCGTTCGCGGGCAGGTGTCCGGCCTGATCGACTCGGTCGACAAGGGGATGGCTGGCATCCGCCAGTTCAGTGAATCCTACATTCTCGACGCCGGACAGGCCCTCGATGGCGCAGCCACCCGATCCACCAATCTGGTTTACCTGTTGCTGCCGGTCGTTATTCTTGTTGCGCTGGCCGTATCGTTCGCGCTGGGCCGTATTATCAGTCGCCCTTTGCGGGCCGCCGTCAATCAGGTCGTTGCGATGGCCGACGGTGACTACCGGGAGCAGCTCGATGTAACAGCCAGTGGAGAATTCGCAGTGCTGATCTCATCGATCAACCGGCTGGTGAGCGCCATGCAGGCTATCCTGCGGGACTTGAGAGGTGCTGCGGACGAGCTTGCCACGGTGTCCAACAGCAATCAGGAAGCCTCTGTTCAGGTGCGTGAGCGAATGGGGCATCAGAATCAGGAACTGGCCTCGATCGCCACCGCCATGGTGGAGATGGAAACGGCGATTCATGAAGTGTCCGGTAACACGGGACGTAGTCTTGAACTCACCGAGTCCATCGACAGGGATCTTGGCCAGAGCCGGCAACTGATGGAGCGGAACCTGGGAAAGGTGGCCCGCCTGGACCAGCAGGTTGGCGTCACGTCTGACATTGTCGACAAGCTTGCCGCCTCGTCGAACGACATCAGCACGATCATACAAACCATTGAAGAGATTGCCGGGCGAACCAACCTGCTCGCGCTGAACGCCGCCATCGAAGCGGCACGGGCCGGGGAGAGCGGTCGTGGGTTTGCCGTCGTTGCGGACGAGGTACGCGAACTGGCGAGCCGCACCACGAAAAGC
>JAWVWU010000040.1:0-10412 GCA_033723595.1 Marinobacter sp.
ACGAGGCCGGTTTGCAAGCGGTACTCCGAGAGCTGGCTAGTCAGTTCAATCAACGGAAAGTGCTGACGCTTGGCCTGTTGGCTGAGCTGCCTGCTGATGCGAGAAGCGCCTGGCTGGCGTCCGTATTAGGGCAGACCACCGTCGAATTTCCCTTCTCCCTTGCTGCCATGTCCGCGGACCCGGATCGCAAGCGTCAGCTTTGGGCCCGACTTCGACCGTTGGCCGGTTCCGAGCAGTGAGTTCAACGTCGGCTTTCAATGCCCGCACCGATGCGGTTATCCGACCCCTGTCGCAGGATGATCTGACTGCGGTTCTGGAGATCGAACGGCTGGGATACTCTTATCCCTGGACCGAGGCGGTGTTCCTGGACTGTTTTCGAGCTGACTATCGGCTCTGGGCGCTCACTCAGGCGGGCGTCGTGGTCGGGTATGCTGTGGTCGCCTACCTGGTCGATGAGGCCCACCTGCTCAATCTGTGTGTGACGCCCTCCTGGCGGCAGCAGGGCGGCGCGACACAGCTGCTAGCGCACGTCTGTGCGCGCAGCCATGAAGACGGTATGCGGCAGGTATTGCTGGAGGTGCGTGAAAGTAATGATTCGGCCCGGCGGCTATACAGGCGCGCAGGCTTTTCTGCGATTGGCCGTCGTCCTGATTATTACCCGGGTGCCGGTCGTCGTGAGGCGGCAGAGGTCATGTCACTGTCGCTGGTATCACCATGACTCGCGTCTGATGCCCACAACTCCTATAATGTTGCGCTTTCAATGAGTCTCTGACGGCAATCCGCAGGTCCTGATCGTTTGCGGGCGGGATTGCCGCGTCGAAGTATGGGCATACTGTCAGCCGAGGTTGCCCGGTACATGGACGGCTGTTTTGGCAGAGACACCTTAAATGTTCAAGTTCAGGCCGGTTTATTATTATGCCAACCCTCGCCCAGGAAGTCGGTCAACGACGCACCTTCGCCATCATCTCGCACCCGGATGCGGGTAAAACCACCATTACTGAAAAGGTACTGCTGTTCGGTCAGGCGATTCAGACCGCTGGCACTGTCAAAGGGAAAAAATCGGGCCAGCACGCGAAGTCCGACTGGATGGAAATGGAGAAGGAGCGTGGTATCTCGGTCACCACGTCGGTGATGCAGTTTCCCTATGGTGGCAAGCTGGTCAACCTGCTCGATACACCGGGCCACGAGGACTTCTCCGAGGATACCTACCGGACACTGACGGCCGTCGATTCCTGTTTGATGGTGATCGACAGCGCCAAGGGCGTCGAAGCGCGAACCATCAAGCTGATGGAAGTCACCCGCCTGCGAGATACCCCTATCCTGACCTTCATGAATAAGCTGGACCGTGATACGCGAGACCCGGTCGAGCTGATGGATGAGGTCGAAGACGTTCTGAAGATTGCCTGTGCACCGATCACTTGGCCGATTGGCATGGGCAAAAACTTTAAGGGTGTCTACCACCTGTTGCGGGACGAAATCGTTCTGTACAAATCCGGTCAGGGTCACGCGATCCAGGAAAAGCGGGTATTGAAGGGGCTGGATAATCCCGAACTGGACAAGGTGCTGGGTGCCTGGGCGCAGGACTTGAGGGATGAAATCGAGTTGGTCAAGGGGGCGTCCCACGAGTTCGACCAGGACGCGTTCCTTGCCGGCGAACTGACGCCGGTGTTCTTCGGGACGGCATTGGGTAACTTCGGCGTGGACCATATGCTGGATGGTCTCGTGGACTGGGCGCCAGCCCCACAGCCGAGGGAGACGGACCGGCGCCTGGTCAAACCCGCAGACGAGGAATTTTCCGGCTTTGTTTTCAAGATACAGGCCAACATGGACCCCCAGCACCGGGACCGCGTGGCGTTTTTGCGCATTGTATCCGGCCAGTATCGTCAGGGGATGAAAGCCCGCCACGTAAGGATCGGCAAGGACGTTCGGTTCTCCGACGCGCTGACCTTCATGGCCGGTGACCGTGAGCATGCTGAGGAAGCCTTCGCGGGCGATATCATCGGGCTCCATAACCACGGCACCATTCAGTTGGGTGACACCTTCACCGCCGGCGAGGACATGAAGTTCACGGGCATCCCCAACTTTGCGCCAGAACTGTTCCGCCGTATCCGGCTGAAGGATCCGCTCAAGGCCAAACAGCTTCAGAAAGGGCTTGTTCAGTTGTCGGAGGAGGGTGCTGTACAGGTGTTCCGCCCGCTGAAAAACAATGATCTGATCGTCGGGGCAGTGGGTGTACTTCAGTTCGATGTCGTGGTCAGCCGGCTCAAGAGTGAGTACAAAGTCGAGGCGGTGTACGAACCGATCAATGTCGCGACCGCGCGCTGGGTGACGTCCACCGATGCCCGGAAACTGGATGAATTCGAGCGCAAGGCGAATGATTTCCTGGCCCTGGATGGCAGCGACCAGTTGGCTTACATCGCTCCAACCATGGTGAATCTGCAGTTGGCTCAGGAGCGGCACCCGGACATCGAGTTCCACAAGACGCGCGAGCACTGATCCCCGGAGTCGGGTTATGAAGCTGATTGATGCGCACTGCCATTTTGATTTCCCGGTGTTCGACGGGCATCGGGATGAGATTCTGGCGCGATCATCATCACTCGGCATCGAACGCGTTGTTGTGCCCGGCGTCCGACAAGTCGACTGGGACCGGGTCGAGACCACGGCGCTCGCTCATAACGCGCTTTACTACTGTCTCGGCATCCACCCCTGGTACGTTGACGAACAGTCGTCGGAAGAAGCCCTCGATGAACTCGAACGGCGGTTACGTCGCAGGCCTGTACGTTGCGTTGCGCTCGGAGAATGCGGCCTGGACCGCGTGCGCGGCGACCTGGAACGTCAGCGTCCGTGGTTTGAAGCGCAGGTCGTGCTGGCCAGGGATCTTGGTTGGCCCCTGGTCATTCATTCCGTCAAAACCCATGACGACGTCGCCGCGATCCTCAAGTCTTGCCGGTTTTCCGGCCGTGCACTTGTCCACGGGTTTTCCGGCAGCTTCGAGCAAGCCAGCAAACTGGTTGAGCTTGGCTGCAAGATCGGTGTTGGCGGCGTGATTACTCACGAGCGGGCCCGCAAGACGCGGTCAACCATGGCGCGCCTGCCGCTGGCCGCGCTGGTGCTTGAGACTGATGCGCCGGATATGTCGCCCGCGGGGGTCGAAAAAGGCCAGAATTCACCCGAGTATCTGCCGCGAATTTTTGACGCTCTGGCCGCACTTCGCAATGAGCCGGAAGAGCAGATCTGGCAGGCCCTCAAAGACAACGTCGAGGGCCTTTATGGCTGGCGTTGAGGTGAAAAATGTCCCGGTGCAGGGTTGGCATTTGGGTATCGGTTCGGATATACTTCGCGCCCTGGCTTTTCAAGGCGTTGTTACCGACTCAGCCCCGATTGGTATCAGTGCCGACAAACATTACAGGTCAAGAGCTTCCACTGAGCGTAATAACGCCTGTCGGTGGTAGCTTTTAACGTTTCTTTTATAGCGTTCAAGGCGGAATCAATGAAGACTCTGAGTGCGAAACCAGAAACCGTAAAACGTGACTGGTACGTTGTAGACGCAGCCGGCAAGACGCTGGGTCGTCTGTCAACCGAGATCGCCCTTCGTCTGCGGGGCAAGCATAAGCCTGAGTACACCCCTCATGTCGATACTGGCGATTACATCGTTGTGATCAATGCCGGCCAGGTGCGGGTGACAGGCAAGAAGTCATCTGCAAAGATGTATTACAGTCATACCGGCTTTCCGGGTGGTATCAAGTCCATCAACTTCGAGAAGCTGGCAGACAAGGCGCCCGAGCAAATCATCGAGCATTCGGTGAAAGGTATGCTCCCGAAGGGTCCGCTGGGCCGCGCCATGTTTAAAAAGCTGAAAATCTATGCCGGCGCTGAGCATCCTCACGCAGCCCAGCAGCCCAAAGCACTCGACATTTAACGGAAGGCGGATATGTCTGTAGCACAAAATTACGGTACTGGTCGCCGCAAGACATCCACGGCTCGAGTCTTTATCAAGCCTGGAAGCGGCAACATCGAGATCAATGGTCGTAGCATCGAACAATTCTTCGGTCGCGAAACTCTGCGGATGATCGTTCGTCAGCCTCTGGTGGTTGCAGAGTCATCTGATCGGTTCGACATCAAAATCACCGTTGAAGGTGGTGGCATCAGTGGTCAGGCTGGCGCGATCCGTCATGGTCTGACGCGCGCATTGATGGATTACGATGAAACGCTGCGCCCGTCTTTGCGGAAAGCCGGTTATGTAACCCGGGATGCCCGTAAGGTTGAGCGTAAGAAAGTCGGTCTGCGGAAGGCGCGTAAGCGTCCTCAGTACTCCAAGCGTTAAGAGTGCTTCGAGCAGACCCGAAAGCCCGGCCAAGCGCCGGGCTTTTTTTTGCGCTAATCTGGGGACAGGTCGTTTTTCTTGCTTGATTTTGGGGCGCTTGCGGCCATTTTGTTACTTGTAAGAAACGTGAATATTCTTTAACATTTCCAGCGCTTGCCTTTTTGGATTTTGATGGCCTTTTTGATGCGTAGTCGACCGCTTCGGGGGCTGCGTGTTGCCTGATGGGAGAAAACCATAATGAATAATGGCGACGTAAGCCAGAGCCGGCGTCGGTTTCTGATTGGCGCGACATCGGTAGTCGGTGGAGTCGGCGTCGTCGGGGCGGCAGTGCCGTTTGTGGCGTCCTGGAATCCCAGTGCCAAGGCGGAGGCCGCCGGCGCGCCGGTCACCGTGAATATCAGTAAAATTGAGCCGGGTCAGCAGATTACCGTTGCCTGGCGGGGCAAGCCGGTCTGGATTGTGCGCCGAACTGAAGAGATGCTGGCGAACATCAAAAAACTGAACGACCGGGTGAAGGATCCCCAATCCAAAGATGCCGATCAGCCCGACTACATTGAAGGTATCTATCGATCTCTGAAAGACGAGTACGTGGTCCTCGTAGGTATCTGTACCCACCTGGGCTGTGTGCCAACCTTTCGCCCTGAGGTAGCGCCGGCGGATGTGGGAGACGACTGGCTGGGCGGTTTCATTTGCGCCTGCCATGGCTCCCGATACGATCTCGCTGGCCGGGTTTTCCAGAATCAACCCGCGCCTGCCAACCTTGAGGTACCCCCTTACAGATACGATGACGACAACACCATTGTCGTCGGGTTGGACCCGGAGGCAGCGTAATGCAAAAACTCATCACCTGGATCGATCAGCGTCTCCCCATCGTTGATGCCTGGAACAAACACCTGGGTCAGTACTACGCACCCAAGAACTTTAACCTCTGGTATTTTTTCGGCTCGCTCGCCATGCTGGTTCTGGTCAACCAGCTGGCAACCGGCGTCTGGCTCACCATGAGTTACAACCCGACGGCAGAGGGTGCGTTTGCATCTGTCGAGTACATCATGCGGGACGTGGAGTGGGGCTGGCTGCTTCGCTACATGCATTCAACCGGCGCGTCGGCCTTTTTCATTGTGGTCTACCTGCACATGTTCCGGGGGCTGATGTACGGCTCCTATCAAAAACCCCGGGAGCTGATCTGGCTGTTCGGGATGCTGATTTACCTGGTGCTGATGGCTGAGGCCTTCATGGGCTATCTGCTGCCCTGGGGCCAGATGTCCTACTGGGGGGCGCAGGTTATTGTGAACCTGTTCGGTGCGATCCCGGTGATCGGTGACGACCTGTCTCTCTGGATCCGCGGGGATTACCTCATATCCGGCATCACTCTGAACCGATTCTTCGCGCTCCACGTGATTGCTCTGCCGATCGTGCTGCTGGGTCTGGTGGTGCTTCATATTCTTGCCCTGCATGAAGTCGGCTCGAACAATCCCGACGGCATTGATATCAAGAAGAACAAGGATGAAAACGGAATTCCCAAAGACGGTATCCCGTTTCATCCTTACTACACCGTCCATGACCTGCTCGGGGTCGGCGTGTTCCTCTTTGTTTTCTGTGTGGTGATCTTCTTCTTCCCCGAGATGGGGGGGCTGTTCCTGGAGAAGGCGAACTTCGAACCGGCCAACAACCTCAAAACGCCTGCGCACATTGCGCCGGTGTGGTACTTCACGCCCTTCTACGCCATGTTGCGGGCGGTCAAGGTCGATCTGTTCGGACTTGATGCCAAATTCTGGGGCGTCGTGGTGATGGGCCTGGCCATTGCCATCCTGTTCGTGCTGCCCTGGCTCGACCGCAGCCCGGTTCGCTCTATGCGTTACAAGGGCTGGCTCAGCAAGATCGCGCTGGCGATTTTCGTGGTGTCGTTCATCGTGCTTGGCTACCTGGGTATTCAGCCGCCGTCACCCGGTCGTACAGCGGTCGCCCAGATCATGACAACGCTCTACTTCCTCTACTTCATTCTGATGCCGTTCTACACGCGGATGGAGAAAACAAAGCCTGTGCCAGAGAGGGTAACCGGATGAGACTGATCACTAGAACCCTGGCGGTTATTCTGATGGCGGCGATGTCTGCCGGCGCTCTGGCGTCAGAGGGTGGTCCTGCGCTGGATACGATGGCGGCGGATCACACTAACAAGGAATCATTGCAGCGCGGCGCGACCCTGTTTACCAACTACTGCATGGGCTGCCATTCGATGGAGCATGCCCGCTATAAAAAGGTGGCGGAAGATCTGGGCATCCCCGCCGACATCTACAAGGAAAACCTGATTTTTACCGGTGCTAACATCGGTGAGCTGATGAAAAACAGCATGAACAAGGATCAGGCTGCCAACTGGTTTGGTAATGCCCCGCCGGATCTGACGCTGGAGTCCCGCCTGCGGGGTGATGACTGGATCTATTCGTACCTGCGTGGTTTTTATAAGGACGAATCCCGTCCGATGGGTATCAACAACGTGGTGTTCCCGAATGTCGGTATGCCGCACGTACTCATGCAGTTGCAGGGCCTGTGCGCCGTAGAGCCGGCGATCGGACATCATGAAAGTGTTGATCCGCTCAGTGGCAACATCAAGAACCAGGAAGTCTGCACAGAGTGGGCGACCCAGGGGTCCATGACGGCGGCTGAATACGACAGCGCCATCTACGACCTCACCAACTTCCTGTCCTACATGGGCGATCCGGTCAAAGTCGAGCGCGAACGGCTTGGTATGTTTGTACTGATCTTTATCGCCATCTTCTTTATCTTCGCGTACTTGCTGAACCGTGAGTACTGGAAGGACGTGCACTGAGAATTCGGGTATAATCTGTACTGCATCCTATCCAGCGGGCTGTGTAAGAGCCCGCTGGTTTTTTGCGTTTTGCAGTATCATTCTGATGTGTCTAATCGTGGAGTAGTTCTATGGGCGTTGTGACCAAGCGGTCATCAATGACGTTTTTCTCGGATCCTGCGAGTCATTACAGTCATCGTGTTCGCATCGTGCTGGCCGAGAAAGGTGTTACCGTTGATGTAGTGGATGTGGATCCTGATAACCCTCCCGGAGAGCTTGGGGACCTGAATCCATACAATGCGCTGCCAACGCTGGTGGATCGTGATCTGGTTCTTTATGAGCCGAACATCATGATGGAGTACCTTGACGAACGCTTCCCGCATCCGCCGCTGCTGCCGGTTTATCCGGTTGCCCGGGCAAATAGCCGGCTGATGATCCACCGTATTCAGAAAGACTGGTGTGGTCTGGTTGACCAGATTCTTGCACAACCCAATCACAAAGCATCGGAAGCGGCGCGTAAAGAGCTTCGGGAAAGTCTGCTGGCAACGGCGCCACTGTTCGGTGAATTGCCCTTTTTCCTGTCGGAAGAGTTTACGATCGTTGATTGCTGCATCGCCCCGATTCTCTGGCGGTTGCCGGCACTGGGCATTGACCTGAACGAAAAACAGGCCAAACCTCTACAGAAATATATGGACAAGATCTTCGCCCGGGAAGGATTCAAGGCAAGCCTGTCGGATCTGGAAGAAGACATCCGCAATTAATGGTTTCCCGATCTGAGGTCGGGCTGGGAGATTGAGTGTCGGAAGCGACGATAAAAATGGCGTCCAGTCGTCCGTATCTGGTGCGGGCGTTTAACGAATGGATTCTTGATAACGACTGCACACCCTACATTGTTGTGGACGCTGGCGTTCAGGGTGTCCAGGTGCCCACCGAGCATGTCGCCAATGGGCAGATTGTACTCAATATCAGTCCGGGTGCGGTCAAGGGGCTGGTGATTGGCAATGGCGCTCTGGAGTTCAGTGCCCGTTTCGGGGGTGTTCCCATGCAGGTTTTCATCCCTTTGCAGGCGGTTATGGCTATCTATGCCCGGGAAAACGGCGAGGGCATGGTATTTGGCAGTGAGCCCGGGGCGCCGGATCCTGATGGCGCTCAGCAACCCGAGCCGGATAGCAGTTCCACGACCGGTTCTCGTCCCACGGGCAAGCCCAGTCTGAAAGTCGTTAAATAAACCGCCTGGCCGGGCTAGCCGCCGAACAGCTTGTTATCGATCAGCCCGCACAGCGCGTTGATGATGACCAGCAGTAGCGGTGCGGCCTGGTTGGGTTCCAGATTCTGCAGGGCCACTTCCTGGTCTTCCGCGTGCAATAGCGACGTAATGTCTGTCCTCGCCTTTGCGCTGAGCACCACAACCTTCATATCCCGATCATGAGCCGCCTGTATCGCCTGAATCAGGTTGGCCTTGTGGCCATCATCGACAATAACCAGCAGGGTGTCCCGAGGTTTGCCGATGGCGCGGACCTGGCGGGAGAAGGTGTCGTTGAACCGGTTGTCCCGGCATATGGCAGAATAGGTGGTGGCATCGGCACCGAGATTGATCGCTGGCAGGGCGGGCCTGTCCTGGTCAAATCGATTCAGCAAAGCGGTGCAGAAATACTGGGACAGTATGTTGGCGCTGCCGTTCGCACAGGCAATGATCTTGCCGTCTGTCAGCAGCGCTTCGGCGAGCACATCCGAGGCCCTGGCAATGTCGGCGCTGGTATGGCTTGCCGCTTCAGCCGTGTGCTCCATGTGCGTTGCAAACCACTGGTTAATCATGTCGGTGAGTTCAGTCATGAGTCTGCCTGAATAGCATTTTTGATCCACTGTATCCGGTATTTTTTCAGTGTCCCGGGCGCCATTGATATCACGTCGATGCGCGCATCCCGTTGCCAGAGGTTATGGCGGTGGATGTAAAAAGAAGCTGCCCGAACCAGTCGTTGCTGTTTGCGAAAACTGACGGACTCGGCGCCGGAACTGAAGCTCCCCTGACCGCGATACCGGACCTCGAAGAAGACCAGCACGTCCTGGTCCAGGCCGATCAGGTCGATCTCGCCGCCCCGGCTGAACACGTTGCGGTCAACAATGCGCACGCCACGACTTTCAAGATAGCGCGCGGCGGCCGCCTCTGCCGCATTTCCTGTCTGCTTTCTGCCGTCCTTGGCATTCATGTCGGGTCTTGCCTGCTCCTACTCTTTGATGCCTGTTTCTGGCAGGGATTCGCCCGGCTTCTGATCCGGTGCGAGCTGCTCCGGAATCAGCCGCGGTGTGCCACTCTGGAACTGTGCCCACATCTGGTGACGGTGGATCTTGCCATCCTCGGACATCGACAGCACGCCGGTTTGTCCTTTCAGAGTGCTGTCCGGTACCTGGGCAAGCAATGGCAACCTGGTTGAAAGCTGATACGCATCGGCACCCATGGCGAACAAACGTCCGAGTTGTCCGCTCAGGCCAGGGAACGCCTTGAGGGCAGCGCTACGTAGCGGGTCGTTGTCGCTGAGTGTCCAGGGGATATCTGTAAAGCGGACCTTGTCGAGATCCTGATCACGGGATGGATCGGGCGAGCCTTCATAAACCAGTGACGGAGAGTAAACCGGCAGATCGCCGGCATAGTAGAACGCGAACAACGGGTTGAACTGTCGTGCAATGGTTGGTTGCGCCACCATCACAATGGCGTCTGCGTCCTGTCGACGCCGCGGTTCAAACTCGACGTTCAGTCCGATGGTGCGTTCCACATCGATTGCGCGATCCCGACTGGTGTTGATGCCCAGTAATTCGGCAGTGTCCGCACGGAAGTTGTCAGTGCGGAAAAACCGTTCTGTTTTGAGGGCAACGCCCTCATGATTTGCCAGTGCCTCGGTGAGAGCCTGCTGGAACCGGTCACCCCAGCCACCCTGGGGAATAAGCACCATGACCTGGTGAAGGCCGTCGATGTTGAGGCGCTCGGCGATCTGTCGAGCTTCATCTTCGGCAGACAAACCGAATTGGAACATGCGGTCTGGAGCCTGTGTGTCCCCGTCCAGGTAGTTCAGTGCCAGCAACGGGATGGGCAGGGCATCGCGATTGGCTATGGCCGCCAGGGCCTCTTTCTCGAGAGGCCCGACAATGAGGTCCGGATTCTTCTTTCGTAATTCGTCGTACAGCTGATCAAACGGTTTCTTGTGGGTGTCGACAACCGTCAGTTTCAGGTCGTAGTCCCGGGCACTGGCGTCACGGTAGAAAGCAGCCATGAATCCGTCCCGAAGCGCT
>JAWVWU010000041.1:0-10394 GCA_033723595.1 Marinobacter sp.
AACTGCTCGCTGAGCTGGCGAGACAATGTGCGCATCTGGATTGCCCTGTGCGCGCTGTCAGCCATCATTGTGACCGGCATGGTCTGGGCCGGGGCCTGGCTGGTGTTTCCATTTGCCGGTCTGGAACTGGGCGCCCTTGGGGGTGCGTTCTACTACACAGCCCGACAGTGCCGCAAGCAGGAAGTGCTGATCATTTCGTCAGACCACCTGCATCTTGAGAAAGGCCTGTACCGCAAACAGCATGAGTGGTCATTGCCCCGACCCTACACGCGGGTCCGGCTGACCACCGCGGCCCATCCATTCACGCCGCCGAAGCTGTCGCTTCAGCATCGCGACACCAATGTCCCGTTTGCCGAATTTCTCAACAGTGATGATACCGAAGCGCTGGTCAGCCTGTTGGAACAGCACGGGGTTCGTATTGAAGCCCAGACGCCCCCGGCAGACATCTGGTTTTAGTCCGTCGCCTATTCATCTCCGCACAGGGTTACGATCCAGGCCCTTTAATTGACCGTATTCGCCTCCATCGTTAATGAACGTCGACATACACCAACCGTCTGAATTGCTGACACCCAGAAACAGAGTCAGGTCGCAAACCAGCGTTATTCACCCTGCACAACGTGGGAGGAGAATCGAATGAAAGTAGTCAACCTGAAAAGCCCCGGCGGACTGGACCATCTGAACGTCACCGACCAGGCGGCCGCCGGCGAACCAGATCCTGGGGAAATACGAGTCCGCATCCACGCCAGCTCGCTGAACTTTCACGATTATGGCGTTGTGTCGGGCAAAATGCCCACGGCTGACGGTCGCATTCCCATGTCCGACGGTGCCGGCGTGGTAGAGGCAGTCGGTGACGGGGTCGAGGAGTTTGCTGTCGGCGATCATGTGGTCTCCACCTTCTTCCCGACCTGGCTTGACGGCCCGGCCAGAGTGGGTAATTTTGCCACCACGCCCGGAGACGGTGTGGATGGCTATGCCCGCGAACAGGTTGTTCGCCCAAGCCATTACTTCACCCATGCGCCACGGGGATTCAGCCACGCCGAGGCAGCCACACTGACCACAGCGGGACTGACCGCCTGGCGGGCGCTGGTGGTTGACGCGGGTTTGAAGGCCGGCGATACCATTCTGACGCTGGGAACCGGCGGCGTATCCATCTTCGCCCTGCAATTCGCGCGAATGATGGGCGCCCGGGTCATCGCCACGTCCTCATCGGATGAAAAACTGGAGCGTCTGAAAGTCCTTGGGGCGGAACACACGATCAACTACAAATCGGTCCCCGACTGGGGCACCCGGGTAAAGGAGCTCACAGACGGCCAGGGCGTGGACCAGGTCATCGAGGTGGGCGGACCCGGTACTCTGCCGGAATCGATTGAGGCCGTGCGCATTGGCGGACATATTTCGCTGATCGGTGTCCTGACCGGACGTGCCGGCGACATCCCGACCGCCAAGATGATGGCCAAGCAGGCGCGCCTGCAGGGACTGATCGTGGGCAGCCGGACTCACCAGCAGGAGATGGTCAGGGCGCTCGAAGCCAATGACATGCGGCCGGTCATCGACCGCTCCTTTGGCCTCGAGGACATTGCTGACGCGTTCCGTCACGAGGAGTCGGGAGCTCACTTCGGCAAAATCTGCCTGGAGTTCTGAACCCCTGGGTACCGGGCCCGACCTCAAGCCGGCCGTCAGAACATAACCGGGAACCATCCGGGGGAAAGGTGATTCACCGGTTCCCCGGGTGTACCCTGTCATTATCGTTGCAGAATCCAGAACAGGATTGCCTTATGAAACCATTACAGATCGACCTCGTATCCGACATCGCCTGCCCCTGGTGCGCCATTGGCTATGCCCGGCTGGAACAGGCCATGTCGGCACTGAACGGGGAATTCGACTTTACCGTGGCCTGGCATGCCTTCGAACTGAACCCGGACGCCACGTCCGACGGCGAACCGATTTTACAGGCTCTGAGTCGCAAGTACGGCCGCAGCCCGGCGGAAATGGAGGCTGCTCAGGCCAACATGATGGCCATTGCCAAGGACCTGGGCCTGAATTTCACGCGCATGCAGGAGCGGTATACCCGCAACACGTTCGATGGCCATCGCCTCGTTAAATGGGCGGGGGAACAGGGGCGTGCAACCGAGATGAAAAAGGCGCTGTTTGACGCGTATTTCGGGGAAGCGGCCAACATCGCTGATGCGGACGTGCTCGCCGCCTGTGCCGAACGTGCCGGCCTCGAGGGCGACAAGGCACGTGCCATCCTGGCGTCGGATGAGTACGCCGACGTAGTGCGCGCCGACGAGGCCCGCTATCAGCAGGCAGGGGTCTCCGCTGTACCGGCGTTCATCATCAACCAGAAGTACATGATCTCCGGTGCCCAGGAACCCGACAGCCTGATCGAAGCCTTCCGGCAGATTGCAGCCGAAACCGCCGCAACTGCCTCAGACTGACAGTCGCGTTCACTGCCCCGAACGAGCAGGAGACCGGCGCCGGTAGTCGGGGTCGGTCCAGCACCGGGGCAGCGGCTCTCCGGAGGGAAAAGCGAGCAACGTTTTATCGAACCGCTCGGGGTCCTGAGCTTCTTCCCCGTAATGCAGACTTGCGCGAACCGTGGCCTCCAGCGGATCGACCAAGGCTGTCACGTCCAACACTTCAACCAGATGCCCGGTCGCTTTTTCAGCCAATAGCATGATTTTCTCTCCCTGACGCTGTGCCAGCCTTCACCATAACAAGCGAGGGTGTCCTGGCATACCGCCGTCGCGCATGGCTGTTGTCGGGCTTACGCCAACACCACGGCCTTCGGTCTACCTGCTGCGGGCGGCTCGCTTGCTCTCTTGCCAGGCCGAGGCAGAATACAACGCCAACGCCACCCAGATGATCATGAAACTGGCCAACTGGATCGGACTCAGGGGTTCATGGAACACAAACAGGGCAATCAGGAATTGCAGCGTCGGGTTGATGTACATCAGAAAGCCCACGGTGGCCAGTCGCAAGCGGCGGGCGGCCCCGGCAAACGCCAACAGCGGCAGCGCGGTAATCACGCCGCTGGCCATCAGCAACGCGGTGGCGCGCGTGTCCTGGATAAAATGCGACACCCCCTCGCTGCTCAGCCAGGTCAGTGCCAACAGGCCCAGCGGCAACAGCAACAGGGTCTCCACGAACAGGCCTGACAAACCGTCCAGGGGTACTTGCTTGCGCAGCAGTCCATAGGTACCAAAGCTGAACGCCAGCATCAGACTGATCCAGGGCACACTGCCCAACAGAACCAGCTGGATAAGAATGCCGATCCCCGCCAGGATCACCGCCAGACCCTGCAGCCGGGCCATCTGTTCGCGCAGCACCAGAATCCCCAGCGCGACGTTGACCAGGGGCGTGAGGAAATACCCCAGGCTGGCCTGAAGGACATGGCGGGTCTCAACCGCGTAGATGTATAGCCCCCAGTTGATCGCGATCAGCACGGCACAACCGAGCACCCGGCTGAGCTTTTTCGGTTGTGCCAGCGCGGCACGAACCGGCGGCCAGCGCCGGAGTACAGTGATGACGACAGCCAGAAAAGCACTGGACCAGATCACCCGATGAATCAGGACTTCGTACGCGGGAACCCCGTCAAACAGGGCAAAGAACAGGGGAAAACAGCCCCACATGGTGTAGGCGCCCAGACCAAAGGCGACGCCCTTGGTGGTTTCGGAGAAAGCGGCTGGCATGACGAACTCGCAGGCAAAGATGGCAAGACTAGCACAACCCGCAGCCACCGGGAGGCAGGATGTGAGCACCTGGCTGAAAGTATGACATCACTGCTTGATGGATGATCACCGGGCCGTCAGCCCAGACGATTGACCCGCGACATCAGCCGCCGCCAGTCGATCGGCAGACGGGCCTCCAGCGCGCCGAAGCGGCTGTCCTGCTCGTACAGATCCGCGACCGGTCCTTTGCTGGCATAGAGCACCGTATTGTTGGTTTTGCTCTTGAACGCCAGCAGTGTTGGGAAGTGCCCACGCAGCTGCCGGAATAACGCGCCATCGCGGCTGGGCGGGCGATGGTAGTTGATAGCGAGCCAGCCCTCGGTGGTCAGCACGCGATCACAGTGCTCGACAAAACGCCGCTGGGCCTGGGTCGGGCTCATTCGGTCTGCGCTGTAAAGATCGGCCAGAATCAGGTCCGTACTGGCATCAGGCATCGACATGAGCGCCTGGCGGGCATCGCCCACGGTAATGCGCAGGCGCCGGGTTGCCGGCAGGCCAAAATACTGGCGCGCCACATTAACCACCGCCTGGCGTAGTTCGACTGCATGGATCTCACAATCAGGTAGCAACCGATTCAGGCCCCCGGCGAGCACCCCGCCGCCGAGACCGAGTATGGTGGCATGACCGGGCCTGCGAAACGCCATCGGCAACAACATCGCCCGGTTGTACTCATGGACGGGCAGGTACGGCCGACTGCGCTCGATCTTGCTCTGTTCGAACACGGAATTGAAACTCAGGATCCGGTGCTTGCGATAATCAATCACCAGAATGGAGCCGAGCGCGTCCCGAACATGGTGCACAAGCTCTCCGTCCAACGATGGCATTCTCATACCCTTATTTCTCCTGGCGCCGTCGTTCGGTTCCGGCAACACCGCGACGACGGGGTCGTCAATCCCCCGGCTTGACCACCCACTCCGGCTCGTCGAACTCACCGATGGGCCGGATGTCGCAACACGGCGCGGCACTGCGGATAATGTCGGCCACCCGCGGGTTGTGTTGCGCCTCCATGGCATCCCGTTCAGCCTTGCTGTTCCAACTCGCGATGGCGATCAACACATCGGGATCATCAATTTTACGGTGCAGTTCAGTGCCCCGCGCGCCTGGCGCCTGCTGGATAATCCGGCTGGCCCGGACCCAGGCATCCGCATAGTCCTCCGCGCTGTACCCGGGTTTGATGTGCACTTCGAACAGGTATTTCATCCCTCACCTCGCTATGGCCGCGTCATGTTCCGGTAATCACCGATAACATGCTGCGCAGCCCGATGCCAAACCGCAGCCGGAATCCGGGCTACCGGCGCTGGCGCTGCAGCCAGCGATCAAGCTGATCCGCGAAAGCTTTGCGATCGTTCTGGGAAAAGGCAGCAGGCCCGCCGGTCACCTGCCCCGCATTGCGCATTTCTTCCATGAAGTTACGCATGGCCAGACGCTGGCGGATGTTATCCCGGGTGAACGCCACGCCACGGGGATTGAACGCATCCGCGCCCTTGCCGATGACCTCGGCCGCCAGCGGTATGTCCTGAGTGATCACCAGATCGCCCGGGTGAATCTGGTCGACGATTTCGTTATCGGCCACATCAAAGCCCTGCCTGACCTGACGGGCCAGGATAAACGGGCTCGACGGCAGACGAATGACGTGGTTGGCCACAAACGTGGTCTGTACTTTCCAGCGCATTGCGGCCCGGCAGACAATCTCCCGGACGGGAACCGGACAGGCGTCTGCATCAACCCAGATGGCCATGCGCGAACACTCCTTTCACCTGATCAAAACGACAGCCTGAGGCGCCATCGACACCACTACCAGCTTTCACCAAAGGGCCTGAGGTCAAGCTCGAAGGTCCAGGCTGACGGGTCCTGCTGGGTCAACGACCAGACCGCATCTGCCACCGCGTCCGGTTTGATGAAAAAGTCATCAGGCTGATCCGGCAACCGCTGGCGGGTCCGGGGCAGGTCGATCACACCGTCGATCACCAGATAGGCGACGTGAATATGGTCCGGCCCCAGTTGCCGGGCCAACGATTGCGCCAGGCTGCGTTGGGCGGCCTTGGCCGACGCGAACGGCGCCGAATTGGCGCGCCCCCGCCACGCTGCCGACGCACCGGTGACAATAAGGCTGGCGGGTTTGTGCTGTCGGAGTTGGGGCAACGCGGCTTTGGCGGCCAGCATCAATCCCAGGGTATTGACTCGCCAGCACTGCTCAAAGTCATCCTCGCTGGCCTCTTCGATGGTTTTGAACACACCCATACCCGCGTTGTAGATCAGGATGGATACCGGACCCAGTGATTTGTGGATGCGCTCGAAGGCACTCCGCACCCCGGTACTGTCCGTCGCATCGCACTGAAAAGCGCGGGCCGAGGGAAACTCGCCTTCCAGCTCGCTGAGATAATCGTGATCCCGCGACAGCATTGCCACCCGATACCCCTCGAGACAGAACCGCCGCACCAGGGCCCGCCCGTTTCCGGGGCCGATGCCTATAATTGCGCAGACTTTCTGCATGATCAGCACTCCGTTCTGTTGCCGGTCTCAACGGCGCGTTCAACGCCAGCGCGACCGGGTGTGAATAGTCTCTGCCAACCGCCCGGCGTTGCCGGTCAGGCCGTGATCAGCGCGTTCAGCCAGTCGAGCACGTCGCCCTGCACTTCGTCCCGGTTGGTCTCATTGAGCACCTCATGGCGGGCACCGGGGTAAAAGCGGTGCTGCACATTCTCGACACCCAGCTCCCTGAATCGATCCAGTAGCGCCTGGGTTTCCTTGAGATTGCCGCCGACCGGATCCATTTCGCCCTGGATAACCAGTATGGGCAAAGCCCGGGGAATCGCTCCCTCCCGGCCAGGATCGCGCAGATCGGCCATGCCTTTGAAGAAATCCCTCACCAGCTCGTTGCTGAAGGCAAATCCGCACAGCGGATCCTCAAGGTACTTCTGCACCTCAGCCTTGTCGCGGCTCAGCCAGTCAAAACCGGGCTGCTCACTGAACGGCCTGTTGAACTCTGCAAAGTGATCCGCCCAGACCGTTGAATCCGCCAGCGGGGCCTGCGCGACCGCGGCATCGAGAACGTCCAGGAGCTCCTGAGGTGGTGGGGGGCCATAGGCCGTTCCGCTCAGCACCAGGCCATCCAGCAGCTCACCCTGACGGGTAATATAGTCCTGGGCGATGAATGATCCCAGGCTGTGCCCGAACAGAATCAGGGGTTTGCCCGGATGGTCCTGACCGATGAGCCGGCTGAGCTGGATTTCGTCAGTGACCATGCGATTCCACGCATCCGGACCGGCATCGCCGAGCGCACCGGACCTGAGCCGGGTACGTCCGTGACCGCGATGGTCCGTGGCGTAAACCGCATAGCCGTTATCCACCAGAAAGCCCGCAAACCGGTCGTAGCGCTCGCCATGCTCGGCAGCCCCGTGGACAATCTGCACCAGCGCTCGCGGCGACGCCGTTGGCGCCCAATACTGGTAGTGAACCTCAACACCATCTTCAGCTTGCATGAGATACCTTTCTCCCTGTTTGGCTGGCCCGGAGGAATTGCTGATGGACCGCCTGTGTCGTTCTGTGCTGACAGCCTGCCACGCGCACGTATCTGATTAGGTTGTCCGGAAAACTCTCACCGGGGCTGATCCGGTAACGATAACCCAGACTCTTTGCAAGGCTCCAGTAAAAACCGGAGGCCACACTCTGGCGAGCGAAACCGGAATAGCCACGCCCTCTTGCCTGAATCACCGTCTTGTTGGAGACTGCGCCCATACCCTGACACCCACATCGGAAGCCATCCATGACCATCGACTCCGGCAAGGTCGTTACCTTGCAGTACGCCCTTTACGACACTGACAGCGACACTCTGGTCGAATCCTCTGACGACGCCAACCCACTCGCCTATCTGCATGGCTACAACAACATCATCAGTGGGTTGGAAAAAGCCCTGACCGGCAAGACCACCGGCGATGAGGTGAGCGTCACCCTGGCGCCGGCCGAGGCTTATGGCGAGCGTCAGGAGGATGCCCTGCAACGCCTGCCGATCAAGCACCTTCGTCATGCCGGCAAGCTGCGTCCGGGCATGCGGGTGACGCTGAACACCAAAGAGGGCGAGCGTATCGTGACCGTTGCCAAAGTGGGCCTGAAAACCGTCGATGTGGATACCAATCATCCACTGGCAGGCAAAACCCTTCGCTTTGAACTGTCCGTCATGGATGTACGCGATGCCAGCGATGAGGAGAAGGCGCACCGTCATGTTCATGGTGCCGGCGGTCATCACCACTGACAATCCGGGGCACATAGGCCCGGAAAACAGGACTTTTCCGGGTTCGCCTTATAGGATGAAGACCCAGGGGCCGCGCGAATGCCCGACTCGAAACGCGCGGCGGTCCTTTCCCGCAGATCGGTGAGTTGCCGGCATGCCAGACTCCGAACGTTCACTGTCACCCCTGCGCGCGCGCATTAATCGCGTCATATTCGGCTACGACACCCCAGCCGGCAAAGCGTTTGATATGGCGCTGATTGTCGTGATCATTCTCAGCGTGATCGCGGTCATGCTGGAAAGCGTCCAGAGCATCTCCATCGCGTACCACGGCATTCTGAAATGGGCAGAATGGGTCTTTACCGTCCTGTTCACCCTGGAGTATGTGCTTCGGCTCTACAGCGCCCACAACGCCAGACGTTATGCGTTCAGCTTTTTCGGGCTTGTCGACCTGCTCGCCATCCTGCCGTCCTTTCTGAGCCTGATTCTGCCGGGCAGTCACTTCCTGCTGACAATCCGGGTTTTGCGGGTCCTGAGGGTGTTCAGGGTGATGAAACTGGTGCGGTTTGTGGGCGAGGCCAGTACCCTGCAACGGGCACTGCGGGCCAGTCGCTACAAGATCTCGGTATTCGTCTCGACCGTTGTTGCTATCGTGGTCATCGTGGGCTCGGTCATGTACCTCATTGAAGGACCCGACTCCGGCTTCACCAGTATTCCGGTCAGTATCTACTGGGCCATTGTCACCCTCACCACGGTCGGGTATGGCGATGTATCACCCCAGTCACCCATGGGGCAGGCCCTTGCCTCGGCCCTGATGATCGTAGGCTACGGCATCATTGCCGTGCCGACCGGCATTGTCACCGTGGAACTCAACCGCGCCCATGAACAGAGCCGACAGCAGCGCCAGTGCAGCCACTGCGGACAAAGCGGGCATGATGTTGACGCCCGCTTTTGCAAGTTTTGTGGAACCTCACTGACCGACCGCCCTCCTGCCGACACGTTGGCAGGGCCCCGACACCCGATGAACGAAAAACCCGGAGACAACGCTCCGGGTTATGACTGAACAGGCGCCATCAGGACAGCGTTCTGCGTCTGGTTCCCGCGAACATGAGGCTCAACAGTCCCAGACCCAGCAGGCCGAGTGTGGCCGGCTCGGGCACACTCACCTCACCGCCGCCGTTGTCCACGCCGCCCCCGCCGGCCTGGATCTCGCCGTACACGGTCAATCCATAAAGCTGGCCCACGCCGGTAGACCAGGATTCCTCAATGGCTCCTGTAGTCAGGTTGATTTTCCTGACGGCCTGCCCCCCGGTAGCGCCGGTCCAGAACGACGTGCCGTTAGGATCAAGGTTGAGGGCAAAAACACTCCCGATGCCGATGGCGTAGGTCTGCTGAAGCACACCCGAGGAATCCCACCGATAGACGTTGCCGGTGCTGGATGCCGCAGTCACACCACCATCCGCCAGGTAACGCTTGGCGTAAATCGAGCCGTAACTGCCGGAGGTAAAGACGGTATCCACATTAGTCGAGGTATCGATCTGGCGGATAACACTGCCCTCATTGCTGTACAGCAGCGTTTTCTGATCGGCCGCCAGATCGATCCAGTCGGTATTTTGAAGCACATTGATAACATCCAGCTGGGCGCCGGTGGCATCCACTTTTTTGATCTGAGCGGCACCCGCGTTACCGATGTAAGCCTCGCCCGCGGCATTGAAGACGATGGATTCATTGGAACCGAGCCCGGTCGCCCATGTAGCGTTTACCAGATTGCCGTTGTTGTCGAATTTTGAGACGACATTTGACGAAAATGCGGTCACGTAAAAATTGCCTGCATTGTCGAAGGTGCCGCCTGTGGTGTAGCCGCCAAGCCCGGTATCCAGTGTCTGGATGAAGGCACCGCTTTGGCTGTATACGTTTACTTTTCCGTCACTGGTTGACGCAAAAACATCGCCTATCGAATATGGCACCGCTGACGCCACGGCGCTGAATAACAATCCCGTTGCCACCATCAGAGCCCGGGCAATCCGGATTGGAGCTGATTGGTTGAATGAAGCTGTGTTGATCATTGCGGCATCCTCCATCTTCCATTGATGGGCATGACTGCAAAATATGCCTTTCGAGATTAACAATCTCTGCTCCGACAAACAGAACCGCCGGAACTTAGTTTTGATATGCATCTAAATAACCAAGCCCATCGATTTCCATGTGGATCAAGCGCTTTCTGCGAGGCGGGGTAGGTCGAAGACGGAGGGACTGTAAAGAAAGCTGACGTATCGCCGGCAATCAGCAGACTTACGAGAAATAGTAACGGATCAGTTGCAGTACGATCAGCAGGGCCATCAGCGGCATGATGAAGCGTGACAGTCGACTGAAATCGCGGGTTTCGTGACTGGCGGCGTATTTCTCCCAGAGCGGCACGATAACCAGTAAGGTCA
>JAWVWU010000042.1:0-10336 GCA_033723595.1 Marinobacter sp.
GGCAGATCATACTGGCGGGGACCGTAATCCTCGCGTCGGGAGCCGAGGAATATGACCGCGAAGCGTAGCTCTGGCAAACCGCTGACAATCTGGTGCACCCAGCTGGACACGCCGCCCTTGATATAGGGGTAGGTGCCTTCGAGGAGCAGGGTGACGTCGATGGCAGGATCAGTCTGGGACATAAGGGCTCCGCCAGCGTGCGGCAACCGGGCCACACACCGGAAGTTCGGTGAAAATAGGGGTGGTCTGGAATAACCGCCTTACGGCCTTGATATCCCGGCGTGCCCAGGCCTGTTCCGCCACATACGGCAACACCCGGGCCGGGGCACCGCCGCTGGCAAGGGCCTGCTGATAGAGCGAGGCTGCGGCCTCAGCGTCGCCGCGAAGGTGTTCCATCCGGGCCATGAGAACCAGCCATCGTGTGCCGTGTCGGAATCGGTCACGGGCGGCTGCCAGGTGGCCGGTGCAGGCTTTGAGGTGAACGCGGGCCGCGTCTTCCCGGACCAGGTGCAGGTAGAGCATCTCCTGATGCAGGGTGGCCAGTTCCAGATGCAGCAAGGGTGACTGGTCGGCCCTGCTGGTTGCCAGGGCGACGTCCAGCCGCCTGATCATCCGTGCAATATCGGATTCACGGCGGTCTATCAGACCGTGGGCGAGTAGCCGCAAACTCTCATCGGCGTGGCCCAGTGTTTCCCGTAACAGCGCCGTGGAGGAGGCATTGCGGCGCTGCTCGATTGCCATCAGGGCGCGGGCGCCCTGGCGCGCATCCAGAGCGACGTGACGCAGGCGGGCGACCGCTCCACCGGCACCAAAGTGGCTCGGCACGGCGCCGATTTCCGGAGCAAAGGCCGGGCCTTCCATGTGGACGGGCTGGCGGCGCTTGGGTTTGCCGCGGATCTGACGCAGGGTCAGCACCAGCCCGAACAGCAGTACCGGCCCCAGCACAGGTATCAGCACACCCAGGCTGGCCAGCGCCAGATAGTCGACCCAGGGCGCTGAACGCAGCCGGCGCGCGACCAGCCGACGCGCGGGTATCGCCAACAGCAGGGCCGCCGCGGTGTTGAACACCAGCACCATGATCAACAGCCCGGGGCCGGTCGCCGAGGTGGCCAGTAACCAGGTATCGGGCGCCGACAGGCGCTCCCACAATGGCATCCAGGACACGCTCATTGTAATGCTTCCGTCGGTGCTCGAAGGTCTGCCCGGATACCGGCCAGAAGTGTCTCGGGATGCTGGTCCTTGAGCGGTATCAGGCGGTGATGCCAGCCCAGCGCCTCGGGGCTGTTACCGAGGCGCTGATGGCAGATCTGCCCGATCCGCTGGATAAAGCCCTGTGCGGCGACCGGACCGCTGAAGGGCAGTAGTGTCAGTATGCCCGGATGATCCTCGCCGGCCGGATCAAACCAGTACTGGTCAAGCCCCCGATGGACGGCCGTAAGCAGGTCATGCAGGCGGGTGCTGGCGGCCGGGTCGGCGTACCAGAGCACCAGCGTAGACTCGACCCCCAGGTGGCGTTCCATGTGCCCGACCCGAAGCAGCTCATGGGCAAACGCCAGCGGGCACTCGGGAAAGGCCCGCAGCAGCTCTGCGGATTCGCGGTTGGCGAGCACCTGATCGGCCACATACTCGAGTATGGCCGCGGCGGTGAGAATGTTTTCCTCTTCCAGCGCCAGTAATGGCATGTCTCTGACCACCAGCAGGCCAATGCGGGTATCGCTGGCGGTAATGACCGGAATCACCAGGCGGTAGTCGCCGCCTTCGTCGTCAACAATCTGGTCGATGCTGAAGAAAGCGGCTTCCTTGCGCTCCAGGGCCAGGCTCACCAACGGGTCAGTCAGGTCCAGCTCAAACGGGCACCCGAGGTAGGCGCTGGCGGTGATCTCGATACGATGATCCCGGAACAGAAACAGGCCCGCTTCATCGATACGGCAGTAATGGGCCACCAATTGCAGCAGCTGACTGCCCGCGTTGCCGGAAAATGCCTGGACCCCGGCTTCCTGCTGGCGCAGCCCGGCACCGAGGGTTTCGAGCGCGGCGCGCAGGCTGGTCGGGTTGGCGATCAGCGCCTCTTCGAGCCGATCGTGGGAAATCCGCGTGACATAGAACGCACGGGTGACCGACTCGAGGCGGGAGTCACTGTAGGCGACCCGCAAATCCGCCTGGTGCAGGCGTTCTCGCCAGTAAGTGGCGTACTGGCCCGCGACCAGGGTGGCGATCAGACCGCCGACGATGTCCGGTACCGGCATCGACGGGCTTGCCGGAAACAGCGCCTCGGCGCCGAGGCTGGTCAGAATCAGGCTGAGTCCGGCTACCAGACCGGGGGTAAAGCCATAGCGCAGGGCCACCAGCAAAGGCACCAGCCACAGCCAGGGGTAGCTGCTCTGGGTGGTCACCGTATCGGTAAACCAGCCATGCACAAGCACGGCGACGGCGGGCAACAGCACGGTCTCGGCCATCTTGGCCGGGCTGTACTGCCGGGGCTGCCAGGCGTTCATGGACGGCCCTGGTGAACGGTGTGAGCCATTGCGAATCCGGTGGACATCATCGCAGTAACCGTGAGACCAGACGATCCAGGGTTGCCTGTGCGAGCACGGCGACGCCCTGGTGACTGCCGCCGGATGCGGCGCCGGTACCGCTCCACACGACCTGGCTGGTGGTGAGGTCCATCAGGCGCAGGGTGAAACCGACGGCCGGCTGGCCATCCAGGCCGATCTTGTAACGCCATTCGTCGACACTGCCCAGCAGCACATAACGCACGTGGTTGCGGCTGGCCCAGTCCATGCCCTGCTGACTGACAGCCGCGCCGTTATCCCAGGGCAAGGCATTGTCTGCGGCCGGGGCCGGGGGCAGATCGACCCGATTCAGTCCACGACTGCCGAGCAGTGCAGCGAGAATCTGCTGGGCGCGCTCGCCGGCGTATGGGCTTTCCGTATTGTTGACCAGCGGCATCACACTCCAGGTCGCACCGGCGACGACTGTCGGCGGCTCACTGGACTGCAGGCGGCTTGATGCGCAGCCTGACAGCAGCACGCAACCAAGCAATAACGGGACAAACAGCAAACGCGTGATCATACAATGTCCTTCATGGATGAAATGTCATTAACGAAACGGTTCAAAATAATAACGGTACCCCAGCTCCACTTGCAGGGTCGAGGCGCCGACGGCACCAACGTTGTCGCCCCAATCGACACTCAGGGCCAGATGATCCGGTCCGAGCACGGGCAGGGCCGCGCCGGCACTCGCCTGCAGGCCCAGACCCGCCCGACTGTTCAGACAGACACTGGTGCTGGCAAACAGACGCAGCCGCTCGCTGTAATCCCGTCGAAAACGGTCGTTCACGCTGGCGCCCCCGCAGGACTGCAGGTAATTGCCGGGGATGAAAAAGTCCGTCGTGGCTTCGCGGTTGTCCGGTACCAGCGTTCGCAGCCGGGGTGGCAGCGTATCGGCTGCCTGGAAACGTGCACCGCTGACCGACAGCATTAGCCGCGTCGCCGGTGGTTGCAGCCACAGGTCCCGGCTGTAGGCAACATCGAAGCCCAGGGTCTGGCCGAGTTCGCCACCGCCCTGCGCCCGATAGTGGCCCAGATGAAGGGCACTGTCGACGGCATCACGGCCGGTGGGGGTGACCGTCAGGCCGAGTTCGAGCCGATCCTCCAGAGCGCCCAGATAAAGCGGGGTGCTGGCGGTGGCACGCCCACCAACGGTGGCGTCGAAGTGGCTATCGAGCCACGGCTGCCAGGGGTATTCGGCGTGTACGCCGAGCTGGGTGTAGGGGGCCAGTCCGTTCCCCTGGCCCAACTGCAGTGACACCTGGCCGCGCTCCAGACGGTGCTCGAGCGTCGCCTGTGCCAGCGGCGACGATGTTGGCACCGAGCCGAATTGCCGGGTGTCGTCCACCCGCTGGCGCGCCAGGCTTGTGATGCCGGTGATCCGGGTGCGGTCGGTCAGCCAGTGATTGACGGCCAGCTGCGGTGTCAGGGTCTGCAGGCCGCCCTGGCGAGCATCCGTCAGCGACAGCGCAACCGAATCACTGCGGCTCAACGCCAGGTCCCGGAATTGGCTGTGCAGTTCATCGTCGTCCGGTTCGCCGGCGGCGCCCTGATAAGCGAGTGTGGTGGCCAGACTGTCCCAGCCCAGGGTCTGGGCAGCGCTGACCCGGTCGCGACGCGGCAGATTGTCGGCGTCGTCTGCAAGCAGATCGGCAAGGACGGGGCCATCGTTGTTCTGAAGTGCCAGTGCCAGATTTGCCCAGTCCGGCACCGTCGTGTCGGCCGGGCCCGTCGCGGTGCCCACCGACCGGTGCGGCGGGCGTGTCTGGCGTGTAAACGTTCGCCAGATCCACAAACGGGCAAGCGGTTGCGCTGAGTTGTCCAGCATCCAGGCCAGGACCAGTTCGCGGGAGCGTGGGTCTTCGGGGTGCCGGGCAAGGGCCTGGATCAGCCGGCGCGCAGGGTCACCCGGCGCCAGAGTGAGGGCCAGTGTGGCCAGTTCGCGTCTTGCCTGTGCCTCGCCGTCAGCCGCCTCTTTGTCGGGGGGCATCGAGGCGTGCCGGCGCAGTAGTCGCCAGGCCCGCTGGCGCCAGCGATAGGCGGCCTCGGGCCGGTCGGCCTGGCTCAGCGTGTCGGCGTAATCCATCAGCCAGCCCGGGTCATTCTGATGGCGGGACAAATCGGCTGCAAGCAATGGCAAGGCCCGCTGTGGTTGCCCCAGCCTGGAGAAAGCGGCCGCCACGGGCGCGCGCAAAACAGACGGAGCACAGCTCGCGCAGGTCGAACCTGCGACCCGCGCAAGCAGGTTCCGGAGCGTCTGTCTCTGGTCGGTGTCAAGCAGTAACCAGAGATAGCCGGCGAGCAGTTCCTGGGAGCCCGGAAACCGGTTCAGCGCGCGGCCATAGGTCTGGCTGGCGGCGCGAACCTGTCCCGAGGAGGCCTGCCAGTTTGCCAGACTGGTCCAGTAAAGCTGGCGGGCTTGCAACTCGGCCCCGGTGTCTGAATCCAGCTGCTTAAACGCCCGCCCGAGCCAATGGCTGGCTGGGTTCAGGCGAGCGGCTACAGCCAGCATGTCCAGAAACAGCTCGGGTGAGCGGGTCGCCTGCCACCCCTGCTCGGCCAGTTTGAAGGCGCCCTCCGGATCGCTGCTCTGGCGGGTGCGGAAAAGACGCTGATAGTCGAGCCGGTCAGCGTTCCCCTGTCGGATCAGGACATCGCTCGCGTCCGCAGCGACCTTGAAATCCTGCAGCATCCAGGCCAGGCCGGACAGCGCCTGCCAGTACGCCTTGTCGTCCTGGGCGGCCTGCTTTCGGGCGCTGAGCAACTGGCCGTAGGCAGCCTCGAAGTCGCCCCGGACGTAGTCCTGCTGGGCCAGTCGTAAGGCAATGTCGGGCGCGGGTCCGTAGCGGCGGATATAGGTACGCCAGACGGAGGCTTCGGCCTGCGGGTTCGCGAGCGTCTGATAGACCCGGGCCTGCTCCCGCAGATAAAACGGACGAGGGTGGCGGCGATTGGCGTCACGCAGATAGCTCAGAGCCTGGTCGAACCGACCGAGGTTGAGCAGGGCGTCGACCAATTCGCGGCTGCGCTGTGGATCGAAGCCGCTGCGGGCAAGCCGCATCGACAGCAGTTCAGTGGCGTAGTGCTCGTCGCCAAGCCCCTCGGCGAGATCGATCGCGGTGGCTAGCCTGCGGGTCTGGTGTGCCCGGGTGATCAACCAGTAATAGGCTTCGAGTGCCTGCTGGGGGTGATTTGACTGGATGGCGGCCTGGGCCCGGCGCTCGTGCCAGAGCACGCTGCCAGGCCGGGCGGAGAGCGCCGTGGCGGTCAGTTGGTAGGCGTCTTCCACCTGGCCGGCGCCCATGAAAGCCTGCCAGGCCAGCTCCCGGTCAGCCTCGTGCTCACGGGCGGAGGGTCGGGTTTCGCCGGCGGTGTCAGAGTCCGCAATTGCCGGCCCTCCGTTGACGGCACCGAGTATCAGCAGCGTCAGCATGGCCGTGTGAATCGGACGGGCCAGGTGTATCATGGCTCGGCCCTCTTTTCCCCGAGCAGGCGCCGGGCATAATGTGCCGCGAGGTCCGGGCGGCCGGCCTGCAGCGAAAGGCGGGTGAGTTGGCGCCACAGCGCCCGGGATTCTGGCACCTGACCGATCAAGTCGGTTGCCTCCTGCAAGGCCCGCTCGGGCATGCCCGCTGCTAGCCAGGCGCTGACGACCGCCTCCATAGCCTGTAACCGTTCCTGCCCGTCGGCGGCCTTTGCCAGCCAGCGTCGGGCATAGTCTGCGGCCTGGCGGGGCTGGTCGGCTGCCATGGACAGCCGGGTCAGCGTTTGCCAGAGAGCGGCCGTCGGCGGGACCCGGCTGAGGTGCGCCCGGGCCAGATCAAATGCTGCTGCCGGCTGGTTTGCTGCCAGCAAGGCGTCGATGCCGGCACGATAGGCCCGCATGGCCAGCGCTGGATCCTCGGCCTGGTCGAGCACGGTGACCGCGAGATCGGCGGCGGATTGATACAGACCGGCCTGCTGCGCCAGTCGGACCTGTTCGAGTTGGGCCGTCGGGGTCAGCAACGGTGACAGCCTGGCCAGCAGCAGCCGATAGCTGTCGAGCGCCTGTCGGCGCTGATCCGTACCAGGCTGGCGGGTCTGAATGTCCGCGACGGCGAGTGCCAGTTGCAGGGGCGCGGACGCCGCTGTCGGTTCGGCCCGGACGCTGTGCCAGGGACCCAGTGCCGATGCTGCAAGAGTCAACTTGCCGGCGGTCAATGCCCGTTCGGCCAGCATCAGTCGAACATCCAGCGCGTCGGGCTGTGCCCGCACCATCATCTGCAGATAGCTCAGTGTAGCGGCACTGCTGTCATCGCTGTCGGCCAGCATGCGCTGCAGACTGTGTTTCGGGAACAGCAGGACGAACGCCACCAAGACCGCGGCAAACAGTCCCAGCAGATAGACAGGACGGAAGAAGTAGGGGCGTTCGGTGGCTTCCGGCCCGGAAGAACGGTCGGTGCGTAAATCGACCATCACTCAGCGCGTCGCCTCCGCCGGGGTGGGACAGCTCACGGAAATGTCGGCATGGTGGCTCTTGAACGTCAGTTCCCGGCCGCCTGCGCCGGTTTTTTCGGTGGACGTCTGAGCACTGCTGGTGACCCGGCAGTGATCGGTATTACCGAGGGTGACGGACAGTGGCACCTGGGCGTCCAGGCTCAGTGTCAGTTGTCCGGGAGCCCGGCCGAGGCGAGTCACGGTGCCGTTCGCGCTGCTCAGATAAGGCTGTACCGGCGCGCGGGGGGTCATCACCAGGCGGGCGGCATTGCCAGGGCCAAGGTTGATGTAGCGTTGGCTGCCGTGATCGTTGAAGCCGGCAATATTCGCACTATGCTCGAAATCCGGGTAGCCCAGTGCCTGACTGGCTCGAAGGGTCTGATCCTTGCCGTAGCCACCGATTTTGAGCCCTGCGGCGGTGCGGGCAACGGTGGCTCTCTCGAAGCCCAGAGCGATGGACGCATAGGTAGACGGAAAAATGGGGGTTGTCGACTGCTTCATGGCCCAGTCATACGCGCTTTTGAGGGCTTTCAGACCACAGGGACGCTCGCCCGAGTAAAAGTGGTAATAGAGGCCGATGGGGGCCAGTCGACGAGGGAAGTCAGTCATTTCAAAGGTCTGTAATACCGTCTGGTAACCGCAGTACGGGGGTTGCCAGCCGTCGGTGAACTGATCTTCGTTGGCATCGGGGGAGAACACTTGAAAATGTTCGCCTTGCCAGACGCCCAGCGGACTGACATTGGTCAGCGATGGCCACTGGCGACTGATGGTGCTGTTGTTGCCGTTGATGTTGGCGAGGCCGGCCTGATCGGCCAGTGCCAGTGGCCCGGCTCCGGGGTCCGTATCGCCCGACCATTGCAGCAGTCGCACCTGCTTGCCGGGCGGCGCCAGCGTATTGTTGATGATTTCGGCGGCACCGGTGACCTCCGTGGCCGGATTGAATCGATAGCCCGGTACCGGCAGGTTGTAGCCGTATTGCAGAGCCGCGCCCCCGTCCGGGGAACCGCCAGCGGGCGTCGCGTTTGTATTCAGACCGGCGGACAGGGCCGGGTTGGCTTCCAGAGCCGACCAGTCAAACGGGTGCGAGTAAGTGTGCGAGCCCATCTCGACCCAGGGCAGGCGGAACATGGCCCGGGCTACCTCGCTCATGCGGGCGACCTGTTGCCGGGGATAGAGCAGGTCATTCACAAATTCGGCGGCAATGACCGACACGGCCGTGGGTAACGGGTAGTGCGTCAGGATGGTATCCAGGATGACTTTGGCCGAATAGTCTCCGCGATGGGACTGGATCCAGGACCCGGAAGAAAAGCCGTCACCGTCGACTTCTGCAAACAGCAGACGGCGCCCGCTCAGGGTGGTGGTGTCCGGCATGGGTAGCGACGGCAGTCTCAGCGTGCGGCGGAAAAACTCGAACGGATCGATTTGCCAGAGGGCCTGGCGCTGGCCCTGTTTGAAGGTGCCCTGTGGCAGGCTGCGAATTGCATAGGGCGCCAGGGCATAACCGCCCCAGGGCATGACTGCGACGGCATCCTCGGACTGCCGGCGCAGGCCGATTCGGAGCAGGCTGTCACCGGTGAGCGCTTGCAGCGGGGTGAACGAGGTGGGGTCGGCCAAAACCTCGCCCTCGAAACCCATGACAGAGGCGTCCTGATGGGTCACGGTGGCCTTTTCCAGGCCACCGGTCACAACGTCTTCGGTAGCCAGGCCGAGCGGCAACAGGTGGTCCGCATCCAGTGGGAAGTTGAACTCGCCCAGCAATACGACCGGCACCCCGGCGGCAATCTGTCGTCGGATCCAGCGATACAGGCGCTCGCCTTTCTGTGGCCCGCCTGACTCAGTCCATACAATCACACCGGCGACCTGTCCAGTCAGCGGCCCTGCCGGGAGCGGCTCACGGTCGATATTGAGCGACCGGGTGGCATAGCCGAGATGGTTCAGCGGCATGGCCGCATACCAGTTCACGTTGGTGTTCACCGGACTGGTGTCGCCATCAAACAGCATCAGAATTTGCCTGGGCATCAATTCAGTCTGGCCGACGCCGACAATGGACAGCTCCGGATTGGTGACATAAGGCACAATGCCGTCGGCGGCAATTTGCCGGGCGTCATCGCGCGCCTGCTCGCGCTGGTCCGGCGCCACGTAATCGATGGCAATCGGTGTAATACCCTGAGCCGCCGCCTGATGCAGCTTGTCCAGCAACCAGCGCCGGTCGTTGTCCGGAACGTCTCGATACTGCTGTCGGCTTTGGTCCCAGCCGCGGTATAACGATTCTGCCGCGACCCCGACCACATTGTGATTCCCGAGCCGGGGAATCAGCTCAAAACCGCGGTTGAGGATGAACTGGACGTCGGGTGCCCGTTGGTGGATGGCGTCAATCAGCGCGACCAGCCCGGCCTGATAATCCGCATGGCGCTCGGGGCTGGTCAGAGCCAGTTGATAACTGTCGAGCGTATCGAGGAAAAAACCGCGGAAACCCCGTTGCAGCAGCGGTGTCACCACCTGGTTGAGGTAAACGTCCCGGCACCGGGGGTTCGACTGATCCACAATCCAGCTTTGCCAGTTGGGGTTCTCGCCCAGCTTGCACGCCTCAGGCAGTTGTGTGGCCAGCGCATCGTCCTTGCGGAGCTCACCGAGTGACAGATAGGCGAACAGGCGACTGGCTGAGTCGCCAGCGTTGCTGGTGCGCTGGGGGTCGACACCGGACTGGCCATCTACCACGACCCAGTCAAACGCACTGAGCGTGTCCATTGGTGGGTTCGGGCCATAGAAAAAGGCCACGCTGGGAACGCCAGCCAGGGCTGGCCGGGCAGCGACTAGCAGGCAGAGCAGGAAGGCAAAGACAACCGTGGTGAGGCGAATCATCAAATATATCTGGCTCGAGGATGAATGGCATCGCCCGGGACGGGGCCGCGAGCGAATGCTGTGCTGTGTGTTCAATCCCTGAGTCACGCAGCGAGTGTAGCAGAGGTACCAGATCTTGTGCAGAACGGGAAGGCGCCCGCTGGCCGGTGAGAGACGCGGCGCGGTGATGTCCCGGATACCCGGCTTAACAAGGGCCCTTGCTGTCGAGTCAGGCTGGTATCGCAGGCGCTGACTGAAACTTGGTGGCCAGGCGCCTAGAGCTCGCCTGCCAGCCAAAAGTCGCGCAGGGCGACTGCGTTGGTGTAGCGGGTATCTTTGGCGGCAAACACCAGGGTGATCCGGTGCGGGTTCGCAGAACCTGGCGTGCATAACTTTGCCAGGCATCGGGATATGCTGGAGTCGGTGCTGGCTGGTTTTTTGCTGGCCACATTGCCGGACACTGGATCGGA
>JAWVWU010000043.1:0-10328 GCA_033723595.1 Marinobacter sp.
CGATAGGCGCTGAAATAGGTCTGACGGAAACGTTCATGATCGCCGAAGATCGTGCGCATCTGGCCGGGCCAGCTGTCCAGGATGACCAGGTTGCCCTCGGTTGCGCCTTCCAGGATAGCGCCCTCGCTGTCAACAATGGCAGGCTGCACGCCGAAAAACGGCAAGGTGGCGGAACCCGGCTTGAGGTCCATGGCGCCCGGCAGCGGTGAAATCAGAATGCCGCCGGTCTCGGTTTGCCACCAGGTGTCAACGATCGGGCAACGGCTTTTGCCGATGACCCGGTAGTACCATTCCCAGGCTTCCGGGTTAATCGGCTCGCCGACGGACCCGAGCAACCTCAGGCTGTCGCGACTGGTGCCGTCCATGCACGAGTCTCCCTCGGCCATCAGTGCACGAATGGCCGTTGGCGCCGTATAGAGCTGATTGACCTTGTGCTTGTCGACAACCTGGCCCATCCGGGAGCTGTCCGGGTAATTGGGCACGCCTTCAAACAGCAGGGTGATTGCCCCGTTGGCGAGCGGCCCGTACAGGATATAACTGTGCCCGGTTACCCAGCCAAAATCAGCGGTGCACCAGTAAACATCGCCCTCGTGATAATCAAACACATACTCGTGTGTCATCGACGCATACACCAGGTAGCCCCCGGTGGTATGCAGTACGCCTTTCGGAGCGCCGGTCGAGCCCGAGGTGTACAGCATGAACAGCGGATCTTCCGCGTTCATCGGTTCTGGCGGGCAATCAGCGGAGGCGGTGTTCATGACCTCTTCATAGCGCACGTCGCGGCTCGCGTCCCAGGGCACATCGGCACCGGTGCGGTTTACGACAACAACCGTATCGACCCCGGCCACCTTGCCGTTGGACAACGCTGCGTCGACATTCTTCTTGAGCGGAATCTTGCGGCCACCGCGCACCCCCTCATCGGCCGTCACCACAAACCGGGACTTGCCGTTTTCAATACGGGCACCGAGCGCCTCAGGAGAGAAGCCGCCAAAGACCACCGAATGGATGGCGCCGATGCGTGCGCAGGCCAGCATGGCGACTGCGGTCTCGACGATCATCGGCATGTAGATGGTGACCACGTCTCCCTTCTTGACGCCCAGCGTCTTCAGGACGTTGGCAAACTTGCTCGTCTCGGTGTGCAGCTCACGGTAGGTGACGTGACGGGACTCGGACGGGTCATCGCCCTCGAAGATAATCGCGGTCTGATCGCCCCGGGTTTCCAGATGGCGATCCAGACAGTTGGCGGACGCGTTCAACACGCCGTCCTCAAACCACTTGATCGACAGGTTATCGTAATCAAAGGTTGTGTTCTTGACCTCGGTGTAGGGTTTGATCCATTCAAGCCGCTTGCCATGCTCGCGCCAGAATGCATTGGGATCGTCCACCGACTGACGGTACATGTCCTGATACTGCTGCTTGTTGATCAAGGCATGTTTTGCAACGTCCGGACTGACCGGATGAACCTGTTTGTGAGTCATAGTGTCCCCCTGGAATGTGGCTTTTAAATTGTTATGAGGCCGTCTGGTAACTGCGCACACGGGCGCCCGACCGTTAAGAATGGACAGGCACTAGTTCACCACGCCCTCTACAGATCGATGAATTAGACCAACGTCCTAATGCGCTTGAACATTGGTCGGCCCCGACCAATGGCACCGATTTGCAAACAGTGACGGAGACTTATTCATCATAGACATCCCGGGCAGAGACGCGCAAATTTCACCGCACGTTCGGTTCTGGCCGGCCAGACAGCACGGCAATGCGGGCATTCAGAATGAGGAGACAGGGCGCAGAATGCCGGCCTCGGGACCGAGGCCGGCGAACAGGGTCAGGCAGCTTTGCGTACCTTGCGCGTCTTCAGGCGGTAGAGCTTCCGCTCCCCCAGGGCATAACGATTCAGTCCGGCCAGATGGGTCTTGCGCAGGTAAGTCGACCAGTCGATGGCGGCCGCGTCCACCGGGAACAGCGCCTTGTCCAGCGCTCCCATGCGCTCGGACAGATCGAGCAACTGCTTGTTATGAAAGACATAGTCAGGCGCGGTGTAAAAGCCGAAGATGGTTGCCAGCGAACGCGTCGTATCTATATTTTTGAGAGATCTCAGCTCACGACCGCTGTCGAGCAACTTCAGCAACCGGTCCGCCACCGACAGCGGCAGCCGCACACCGCCGATGACCGCGTCGAACAGACTGCGACCGACGGCAATAAAGGGCTTGGTCGGCTGCCGGTAAAAGAGTCGGTCGTAGGCGGCGTAATTGGTTCTCGCCTCCTCCATCAACAGGTCGATAAACTCGCCCAGGCGGATCGGATTCGACGAACCACTGCAGCACTGATAGATCCTGTGACGACCTGGCTCGGCCAGGGCCTCCGCGAGCGACAGGATGATACTGTTGGCCACCAGGTCCACCGGAATCACGTCGATAATGCCGCTACGCTTGCCAGGGAACAGGCTCACCTTCTCTCTGGCATAGGCCAGGATGATGGCATCTGCCACCTTGACGCCCTCGATCCAGCCCGGCGCTGGCTCTTCCAGGGCGCTTTCAATAATCGATGGCCGCAGAATGGTGAGTGACTGTCCCTGCAACGCCTTCAGCAGCAGTTGCTCACCCAGCCACTTGGTAAAGGTGTAGGTATCGCTCCAGCCGTAATGATTGGCTTCACGAATCCCCAGTTCAATCAGCTTCTTCTCCAGCGTCTTGCCGGCATAACGGGAACGCACATCGGCAATTTTGTCCTGCAACAGTGGCAGCAATTCGTCAATGTGGTAGAAGCCCTGGTCACTGCGCGGGAGCGCCGCTCCTGCCGGGCGCACGACCGACTCATGGGCCTGCCCCGCATTCATGCCGTTGACGTAACAGGTAGACACCTGAATAACTGGCAGGTTGTTACCGGCCCGGGCCAACTGGGCGACGTTGTTCAGGCACAGCGTGTTGATCGCAAGCGCTTTGTCCAGTGGCTCACGGAAATTCACGCTGGCTGCGGAATTGATGACCGCGTCCAGCTCGCCCGCCAACGCCTCGAAGCGCTCGGCCGGCATACCGAAGTACGGCTCGGTCACTTCACCGGTGACACAATGGACACGGCTGTCGATAAACGATTCGAAGGCATCCGCATCCTGCATTTTCAGGCGCTCAAAAACCGATGAGCAGGCAATCTCATTGAGAAACCGCTCCCGCGCCTTGGGGTGCCGCGCATTGCCACGGATCAGCAAGTGAATGCCGCCGATGTCGGGAACGGTCCTGATCAGCTTCTCGAGCACCACCTTGCCCAGAAAGCCGGTTGTGCCGGTTACGAGCACGTGCTTGCCGCGGAGATTCTCAAGCACCTTCGACGGTGATTGCCCAGCGTCCCCTTTACGCTTAACCATGTTTGGAACTCCTTCTCTGATAACGTCTGTCTTCCCTGTCCAGCTTCCGCCGCCCGAATTCCCTGCGAGCGTTCGAATAACAGGTGCCTGTTCGGTTGATGCCAACGCCCTGTGCGTTCCGTTCCGTGAGGATGCATGAAACGGGCCAGACAGGCGTCGAGACCCATACTCAGCGGCTGAGTGGCCATAACACGCGCGGTCTGGCCCCACCGAAGCCTGGCTCAGTCCGGCTTGAACCGAACATTTATGATCCCATACGACGCGTGACAGAGCGGTGACATACTGCAAGAAAAACACACAAGAAGAGTCAAAACACTGACAAAATGAATAACCTTTGTTAATGCTCGGCGTCGGACTCGTCGGAGCCGGCCAATGAGCGCAGAAAGCGATCGAGCGACATGTCATTGGGCTGCTCTCGCATGGCCTTCAGGAGCCGGTCCTGATCACCGAATATCACATGATCGTACCGGGGCTCGGGCTTGGGCGGCCGCGAAAGCGGCACCGGTCGGGGCGAGATTTCATCGGCCAGATGACGCAGGTGAGCTGCGAACTGAGCCCGTTGCGGCGCCGTCAAGGCATTCCAGTCCAGGGCGGCAAGCCCGGTCTGAATGATCTCCACGGTATCAACGTCCATATTGCGCCCCAAAAGTGCAAAGCAGGCATTGAATGCCTCATAGCGCAGCACGGCGGAGACACCGGGATCATCGAGTAGATCGCCCAGTCGGTCGAGGGTCTGCCCCAAAAGCTCAGCGGGATCGGTTGTCGCCGGAGGTTCGACCGCTGTAGCCGCGGCACCTGCCGGCGCGGCCACAGCCTGGTTGCGCCGGGTCAACCGGTGCCAGTAGGCGGCAATGCCCGCCTTGCGTCGTGGCAGCTGATCCAGCCGGACTTTCACCATATCGGCCAGCACGCGGAACTGGCGGCACGAAGGATCGGACTCCGGCATGAGCGCCACCGGGCGCTGACTGGCCACGGATTGACGCAGGGTTTCGTCACGCCAGATCGCACCCAGGTAGTGCGGACGGATATCAAGGTGCCGTTGTGCGGCCGCCGCGAAACGCTGGAAAACGGACCTCGCCTGGCTGGCACCCTGGGCCATGTTGACCAGAACACTGGGCGTGCGCCGGTAGCCACGACGTTTGAGTACTTTCAGCAATGAAAAGGCATCGGTCAGCGACGTTGGGTCGGGCGTTACAACCACACAGGCCATACCGGCCGCCGCAATCATGTGCAGCACCACCGGCTGCAACCCGGCGGCCGTATCAATCAGAATGTAATCATAACGACGTTCAATGAGGGCCAGGGATCGCAGCAGGTCAAAACTGTCGGCAACCGCCATATCCATGCATTGCTCGACGCCGGAAGCGCCGGGAATAATGTGCAGGCCGAACGGCGCCTCCATGACGGCCTGCTCGAGCGAACACTGACGATCCAGTACATCAGCCAGCGTGCGCTGCGGATACTGACCCAACATGATGGTGACATTGGCGAGATCGGTGTCACCGTCCAGCAGAAGTACCCTCTGTCCTTCCCGGGCCAGGGTCAGAGAGAGGTTGAGCGCGACCGAGGTTTTGCCGACACCACCTTTGCCACCGGTGATGGCCAGAATGCGTGGCTGGCTCGCTTCATGGGTTGTGTCCGTCATCACACTGTCATGTCGTTGTCAGCTGTACCAAACACCGGTAGAAACCTGAAATGGAAGTACCGAGTGTAGCGTGAAGCCACGGGTCAACATAGGCTGGTTCGACACCCAAAGCCGCCAATCGCTCCGGATTTACAATATTTTACCACTACAAAGTGTAACGGGGCGCACAAATGGGCCCATAAAGTGCTTAAATAATCGTCAGTAATTGTTTAATAAATCAGTTTTATTGACTAAGCTCCTGTACTGATCGTAATCATTAATGGCGTGTCATAAATAAAGTGACTGACTTTTCAATGCAGATTTCGCCGGACACTCAGCTGCCCAGTCTCCCCGAGGTTACTCTCAGGGCGCTGGAGGCGTGCCAGCAAGACGACAGTTACCGACACATCAGCGATATTATTTCGACCGATACCGCCCTCGTCGCCAGAGTGCTGGCACTCGCCAATTCCGCGCTCTATGGCCGGCCCAACGAAGTTCGCTCGCTGGAACAGGCGCTGCTGCGACTGGGCACGGACCGCATTCGCAACCTGATCCTGACCGCCTCGCTGCGCCAGCTACTGTTCGATCTCGGCGCCGATCAGTGGCAACAGCTGCGTGACTTCTGGCGCCATTCGCTGACCACGGCCCTGATGGCCAAGGCTCTGGCAACCCTGACTCGTTACCAGTCGTCTGACGAGGCCTTCATGATCGGCATGGTTCACAATGTGGGTGAGCTGATTGCCCTGAAGATGGCGCCCGAGGAACAGCAGGCCTATCTCAACCAGCAGGCCGACATTGGCGCCCGCCTGGCAACGCTCTGGGGCCTGGGACCCATGGCGGCAGACGCCATTCGTTATCAGCAGGCGCCGCCCGGCAGCATCCGGGACGCGTCTCACCTGGTAAAGCTGATCAACCTGTCCACGCGCCTGGCCCTGGCGGACGCCGCCGGTATCGCTGCCGCCGGAACCGTATTCAGTATCAGCGAAGATCTGACCCGGGAAATCTGCCTGCGGATTAATCACGAGGTGTCCAGTCTCGCCCAGTCGCTTGGCGTGCCGCTAGAAGCGGATTACGACGGCGAGCAGGCCAGCCAGGATCTGCGCAAGCAGGTCATTCGGCAGGCTATGGCCAGCCAGGTGCTCAGTCAGCCACCGGACCACACCTCGGTGTCGGACCTGCTCGCCGCGACCGTGACCAATCTGACCATGCTGACCGGGTGTCCTGCCCTGTTTTTCAATGCGTCAGGGTCCATGCTCAGGCTGACCTCAGCCAGTCAGGGCGACTGTCCCGGCATGACCGTTGCGACCAGCCCCGCCCAGAGTGTTCTGACCTGCAGTTATCAACAGCAGCAGCCACTGTCGCTTGCCGGGCGTGAGACCAGCATTCTGGACGAACAGCTTCTGCGGCTGCTGGTCAGCCCGTCCCTGATCGCGGTCCCACTGGTCACCGATGACACCTGCCACGGGGTTTTTGTGATCGGTGTTGAAACGGACGATAACGGCATGGCGATGGACCTGGCACGACTGTTCGCTGCCCGGCTATCGTACCTGGCTTCCCGACAGCAGGTTGCGGGCCGCGACCAGTCCGGTAATATCGACAGCGCACTGGCCGCCGACTTGATTCGCCGACAGATTCACGAGATCAGCAATCCACTGACCATCATCCGCCAGTATATTTACCAGCTTCGCAACCGGCTCAGCGACGAGTCATTCCAGGAAGAACTGGATATCATCCGCGAGGAACTTGAGCGGGCTGGCAATCTGCTGGTGCAGATGAGCGAGCAGCACACAGTCGATGAACGCGAAGCGGAAGCCGACCCTGCGACCCTGAATCATGAAGTGCAGGCCCTTTACGACCTGTTCGAGGACGGCCTGTTCCTGGATGCCGGTATTCGCAGTACGCTCAGCCTCTGTGAAGAGTCAACCCTGCTGTCCAGCGGTCGCGCGCCCGTCCGTCAGGTGATTATCAACCTGGTCCGCAACGCGGTGGAGAGTATGCCTGAGGGCGGCGAACTCACCGTGAAAACAGCGGCGCCGGTCTGGCAACAGGGCCGTCAATGGATTGAACTGCTTGTGGAAGACAACGGCCCGGGCATTCCCGGTGCCATACAGAATCAGTTGTTTCAGCCTGTCCGCTCCGGCAAGGGCGTCGGCCATAGCGGGCTCGGGTTGAGTATTGTCAAACAGCTTGTTGATGACATGGAGGGCATCATTGGCTACCGCACGGGCAAGACCGGGACCAGTTTCCGGGTGCTTCTGCCTGCGGCGGCGCACACAAACGATGAAGTCACCTAACGTAATCAAACGGGCTTGAAGCCATGAACATGGACCGCTCACAACTGAACCTGGATTCCCAAACGACGGCGAACATTCTGGTCGCGGATGATGATCCGCGCTTGCTGAAAAGCCTGGCAGACCTGTTGGAAGAACAGGGCTACTGGGTTACATCGGCACTGGGCGGCAAGGCAGCCTGTGACGCGCTGGACCAGACCCCGTTCGACCTTGCCATGCTCGACCTGCGCATGCCCGACGTTGACGGTTTCGATGTGATGGCCCACGCCGCAAAGGTGCAGCCGGATTGCGGTATTGTCGTTGTCAGCGGCGAAAGCTCGTTCACTGCGGTCAGTCGGGCACTGCGACGGGGCGCGCAGGACTACATCAAAAAGCCATTCGACCCGGACGAATTGCTGGCGACTCTCGAGTCTATGCTGGGCAAGCGCACCCTGATCAAGGCTCATGCCGATGTCCAGCGACGCCTGGAAAAATCCGAAGCGCTCCACCGCTACATTGTAAACAGCTCACCAGACATCGTGTTCATGCTTGATAACGAGGGACACTTCTGTTTTGTGAACAGCAAAATCGAAACGCTTCTGGGCTATCGTCCTTACGACCTCAATGGCGAACATTTCAGCATTATCCTGGATGAACAGGACGTGGTACGGGGCACCTATGCCCTGCGCGACCCCAGCATCAGCGCCGACAATCCACGCACCCTCGAAGTACGACTGAAAACCCGCGGCAGCCGCAAGGCCAATCGGTATTTCGAAGTTACGGCGTTTCCCATTGATCATGAAACCTGGCCGGTCTCGGCCGAGATGCAGGCATCAAAAACCGCCACAAAGGCCCGATTCTACGGCACAGCCCGCGATGTCACCGAGCGGAAAGAGGCCGAAGCGTTTATTAATTTTCAAGCCTATCACGACCTGCTGACCCGGCTGCCAAACCGCGCCCTGTTCAAGGATCGCCTGAACCTGGCCATTACCCAGGCCCGTCGGAACGATCAGAAACTGGCGGTAATGTTTCTGGACCTTGATCGTTTCAAGATCATCAACGATACCCTCGGCCATGCGATGGGTGACCGACTGCTGCAGGCGGTTACCCAACGACTCGAACACTGCCTGCGCAAGGGCGACACGCTGTCTCGCTTTGGCGGTGACGAATTCACCCTGCTGCTGCCGGCCATTGCCAGTCATGACGACGCCCGCCAGATCGCCCGCAAACTGATACAGGCCCTTAAGGAGCCGTTCCAGCTGGCAGAGCATGAGGTTTTCGTGGGTGTCAGCATCGGTATCGCGCTGTTCCCGGAAGCTGGCGACTCATTGGACCAGCTCATCCAGAATGCCGATATAGCGATGTATCACGTCAAGGCCCGGGGCAAGGACGGCTATCGCTTCTTCAGCGAAACGATGAGTATCGACAGTGCCAATCGACTGAGCCTCGAGCGGGATCTGCGCCAGGCCCTTGAGAATGATGAGTTGCGGGTCTTCTACCAGCCTCAGGTTTGTGCCAGCAGCGGCCAGATTGTCGGCCTCGAGGCCCTGGTGCGCTGGCAGCACCCGGAGCGAGGGCTGCTGTATCCCCGGGATTTCCTGCCACTGGCGGAAGAGACCAAGCTGATCGTTGACCTCAGCGAACAAGTCCTGGCAAAGGCCTGCCATCAGGTCAAACGATGGATTGCCCAGGGCCATGCCGACCTCAGGCTCGCCGTGAATCTCTCACCCATTCAGGTTGATCACCCCCGCTTTGTGGACAATCTTCTGCGACAGTTGCAAAGCCAGAACTTCCCCGCCAAAAACCTGGAAATCGAGATCACCGAAAACGTCATCATGAGCGATCTGGAGCAGATCAGTCATAAATTGCGCGAACTCGCCGAGCAGGGCATTCGCATCGCCATTGATGACTTTGGTACCGGCTACTCGTCTCTCAACTACCTCCACAGACTGCCGATCCATACGCTCAAGGTGGACCAGTCTTTCGTCAAAGCAATCCGCAAGGGCGATGACGGCGCCTGCATTGTCAATGCTATTGTCGCCATGGCCCACGGTCTGAAACTGGACATCGTGGCGGAAGGTGTTGAAACCGACGCCCAACTGGCCTATCTCAGAGGACTGGGCTGCCACCAGGTACAGGGGTTCTTCTATGGACCCGCGCAACCGGCCGATGCCATCAGCCGGATGTTGAGCCAGCAACTGGTGCGTGCTGCCGTCTGAATCGCGCTGTGACCGATATCCGGCCGGTTTTATCAACTCGCAACGCCCTGGCAAAGCAACCCGCCGTCAATCGCCGGATACATAGCGTTCACGAATGCGCTTTAGGGTTCCGGACCCGGCCAGTATCTCCAAACGCTTCGCCACCAGGTTTTTGAACTCATCAGGCCACGCCCGATCGATACTCAAGCGAATCTCATAGTCCGGGATGACCCGACTGACATCGACCTCGCGAAGGCAGGACGCATCATCCTCAAGCCTTTGCCGATGGAACTGCAGACGCGATTTCATCTCGATAAAACCATCGGCCCGACCCAGACTGACCAGTTTCAGCCCCACATCGAAGCGATCAACCGGCACCGACCTGATCAGACCTTGTGTCTCGGCACGGTCCAGCGAGAGGTAGTTGAAATGTCGAAGCGTGACCACCGACAGACCTTTGAGATCGTTGATCGAGTCTATGTGATCCGGTACGTCCGGGTTGCAGGTCAGCATGATGTGATGGGTGGTGAACAACGGCTCAGGCAGCATCTCACCCTTGTCACTCAGCGAATTCCACGCGGGCGAATCAAACGCCACCCAGTGATGCACCTTTCCCTCGAGCACGGAAAGCCGCAACCGGTTCACCGGTAACACCCGTGTTACGACGCGGTATCCGGTGCCTTGAAAAATGGCTGCAACGATATCGGAGACAATGCCGCCCCGGTTCTCACCATGCTCGACAATCTGGAACGGCACGGTTTTCTGATCCACCACCAGATAGTTGACGGTGCGATCTGTATCCTCACTGCTCTCACCGGACCAGGCAGGACCGGCCAGCAACAGACCCAGCAACATCCAGATGGACAGGCGGTGTA
>JAWVWU010000044.1:0-10148 GCA_033723595.1 Marinobacter sp.
ATCAACTTTTTAAAGAGCCGGGCGTTTGCCCAATCGAGGTGCGCATTTTACAGCGTTTACCACCTCTGTCAACCGCTATTTCTGAATCATTTAAACATCAATCAATTCAAACGGTTAACTCCTCCAGAAACCCCGGCAAGCGCCGCTGTGTCCCTGAGAGAGAGGCGCATTCTACAGCCCAGCGACAAAGTGTCAACGGGGTTCGCAAAATTTATTTCAATGGTCGCCCGAACAGCCTGTCAAAACGTTACTTTCACAGCGCCGGCTGCACGGGTGGCTTTCGCCCTCGCCTGCTCGACGGATTCGTCTCGGGCCAGGGCAACGCCCATGCGACGCCGACCGGAAAGTCCGGGTTTGCCGAACAGCCGGAGCTGGACATCAGGTTCTGAAAGGGCTTTTTCAAGATCATGAAAAGCCGGTTGCTCCGACTCACCGTCCGGAATGACCACCGCAGAGGCCGACGGCCCAAACTGGCGAATCGCCGGCACTGGCAACCCCAGTATCGCCCTGGCATGCAGTGCGAACTCAGAAAGATCTTGCGAAATCAGCGTGACCAGTCCTGTGTCATGGGGGCGTGGCGACACCTCTGAAAAGAAAACCTCATCACCCTTAACAAACAGCTCGACACCGTAAACACCGTAGCCACCAAGGTTTTCGGCCACCGCGCCCGCGATCTCCCTGGATCGGGCCAGCGCGACCGGACTCATCGGCTGTGGCTGCCATGATTCGCGGTAGTCTCCATCCTCCTGCCGGTGTCCGATGGGCTCGCAATAGGCTATACCACCTGAGTGAGCAACGGTCAGCAATGTGATCTCGTAGTCAAAGTCGACGAAGCCCTCGACAATCACCCGGCCCTTGCCCGCTCGCCCGCCGCTCTGGGCGTACTCCCAGGCTACCTCAATGTCGCTCTCGCTGCGGACGGTGCTTTGCCCTTTGCCCGATGAGCTCATGACCGGCTTTACAACACACGGCAGACCGACAGCTTCCACCGCAGACAAATAACTCTCCCGAGAGTCGGCAAAACGATACGGCGACGTAGCCAGACCAAGCTCTTCAGCGGCCAGCCGGCGAATGCCTTCCCGGTTCATGGTGAGGTTCACCGCTCGTGCCGTCGGAATAATCCGGACACCCTCTTCCTCCAGCCGAACCAGTTCAGACGTAGCAATGGCCTCAATCTCGGGGACCACCAAGTGGGGACGCTCCTGCTCAATTACCTTGCGCAATGCCGCTGCATCAAGCATGTCTATGACGTGAGAGCGGTGCGCTACCTGCATCGCAGGGGCGTCGGCATAACGGTCGACCGCGATGACCTCCACGCCAAGCCGCTGTAATTCAATGACCACTTCCTTGCCCAGTTCACCAGACCCGCAGAACAGCACCCGCATGGCGTTGTCCTTCAGAGGCGTTCCAATACTGACCATAGCTATGCCCATTCACTAATACGTGTTAAACCCAAGCTGGCGCCAACGCACCGGCCACCTTCAGATGGTTACCTGGCGCTCGCGCTCAGCGACCTGCCGGAGCACATCGCGCCGCTGTTCGTCCGTCATCTGCGTCCAGTACATGATTTCATCACCGGTCCGGTGACAGCCGACGCACACATCTCTTTCATCAAGCGCACAAATACTAACGCAGGGGGAGCGCACCCTTTCGACACGGCTCATGAAACGGACGGATCAAAGGGTTTAAGCGCTGTGCGGTAGCGAGCCGCGTTGTCAACGTAATGCTGGGCACTCAACTCCAGCATCTTGCGTTGGCTTTCGTTCAGTTCCCGCTTCACTTTACCCGGTGAACCCACGACCAACGATCCGTCGGGTACCTCCATACCCTCGGGAATAAGCGCGTTTGCCCCGATCAGGCAGTGTTTGCCGATGCGGGCGCCGTTCAGCACCACCGCGTTAATGCCGATCAGCGAGTAATCACCGATTTCGCATCCATGGAGCATGGCTTTATGCCCAACCGTCACGCCTCTGCCCAACGTCAGCTTGACGCCGGCGTCAGTATGCAGAACCGAGCCATCCTGAACGTTACTTTCAGGCCCGATTGTAATCAGATCATTGTCACCACGAATCACCACGTTGAACCAGACACTGCTCCGATCGTCGAGCAACACGCTGCCAATGACCGTGGCGTTATCAGCAATGAAATGATGATCACCGCGTAGTTCGGGTACGCGATCGTCAAGTGTGAAAATCATGTCTGTCTTCCTCATCTGGGTTCCAGCAAATCAATACCGGCATCGTACACGGCATTCAGAAAGTCAACCAGAACGACGGCCGACAACCCCCAGATCTGATAGCGCTGCCAGCGATAGCAGGGCACGTAGAATGTCTGATTCAGAAAACTCAAGGCATCCGTGCGTTCGCGCCTGTCCTCCAGAAAATACTCGATTGGCACCTGGAAAATGCTCTCAATCTCGGCTGGATTTGCCTGCATCGGGTAGTCCGACGGCACCACCCCGACGTAAGGCGTAACCAGAATGCCATAGCGGGACATGACCTGACTCAGAGGCGCGACGATATGGACATGCTCAGGCGGGAGTCCAATTTCTTCGTGGGTCTCGCGCAGGGCCGTCGCAGCCAGGGAGTGATCATCCGGGTCGCGCTTACCGCCGGGAAACGCAACCTGGCCACGATGCGTGCTGAGGTTTGCCGATCGCAGGGTAAAGACAATCTCGGGTTGACCGGGGCTGTTCGTCACGGGCACCAATATACCAGCCTCAGGATAATCAAGCGCCAATTGCCGAGGCGCATAATTGGCCAGCTTCTCTGTTAACAGATCTCGCAAACCACTACCCCCTGAATAGAAACACAGTTGAATGAGACACCGACGAACCAGATCGATACACTACCGCAGGTAACCCTGGAAAAACCCGGAATAGCCTTTTGTGTACCCAGGTCGAAAGGTCATTCCCGGTTTTTCTGAGATGTCTTGAGACGGTCACGATCAGTATATGGGAGATGTCATGAATTATTGCAGCACTTGCGGCCACCCGGTCGAACAACGCATTCCCGCCGGAGATAACAGGCACCGCTACGTCTGCCCTAGTTGTGAAACCATTCATTATCAGAACCCACGCATCGTGGCCGGAACCGTCCCGGTCTGGGACAACAAAATATTGCTGTGCCGCCGCGCCATCGAACCACGACACGGGTACTGGACCTTGCCGGCCGGTTTTATGGAGAACTCTGAAACAACCGTCGAAGCGGCGGTGCGCGAGACGCTCGAAGAAGCCCTGGCCGAGGTCAACATTGAAGACCTGTATACGATCATTCACGTCCCTCACATTGATCAGGTCCACATGTTCTACCGTGCCTCGCTGACTGACGGTCAGTATGGCGCAGGTGAAGAGTCGCTGGAAACGGCACTCTTCAGCGTTGACGAGATCCCCTGGGACGAACTGTCATTCCCGACCGTGCGCCGAACGCTCGAGCATTTTGTCGAGGATATGCGCGCTGACACCTACCCGATACGCATCAGCGACATCCGTCATGGCATCAAGCGCTGATACGACGACGCTGACTCAAATCGTTTCCAGTCGGTAGACCTCATAAGCAGGCTCCTCGTAAGGATGGGCCTGCTTCAGCGCCAGAACGGCCGGTCTTATAAACGGATCGTCGCACACCAACTCCACCCGAAACTCTTCAACAAATTCCAGATCGCCTGCGCGGCCCAGGAACGGCTGGCTGCCGGCCAGCGGCCGGAACTGCCCCTGCCCTCGCGTTTGCCAGGCGCAACAGTCGTAGTCGCCGATCCTGCCTGCGCCGGCCTCAAAAATCGCCGCTTTGGTGCTCTCCAGGTGCGTCTCAGGGACAAAGTAAGTCAGTTTGTACATGACACCGACTCCCGGGTTGGACTCGATCAATGAGCGATCGATCTGTACATTTATTCGACAAATCACGGAAACTAAAAGGGGTTGGGGAGTTACCCACAGAATCTGTGGATAACTCTGGGGAAAGTTTTTGGGAACACCCCCTCAACCCCTGTCATTACAGCCCGTAAGACAAATTGGCGACAAATTCGCCGAAATACTTTTATATATTAATATCAATGACTTAATTGACATGATCAAAAGATAAACCATAAATCAGGCGTTTGGACGGATAACAACCAGACAGGCACCAGAAATGTGCATAAAAATCTCAAGTCAAGTAAAAAAACTCCGTTTAACCGCCGATTTTCCGTTGAAATTTGGCGCCAAATCTGAAAAAAAAAGACGAAATCCAGTCAATGCGCCCCATGCACGGCATGACATTCATTTCAGTGGTACGTCTGGTAGCAAATGGTGTTACCGGAGCCCACATAAAAATGGCCAGTCCGGTTGAAAACCGGTCTGGCCATTGTAAAACGTTCAGGCTAACACGACACACACCGCCCGGAGGCCGTCATTTACCCGAACCAACGTCGTGCATTGCGGAACATTCGGAGCCAGGGACCGTCCTCTGGCCAGTCTGAGGGGTGCCATGAGAACTGCACGGTTCGAAAGACTCTCTCAGGATGAGGCATCATGATGGTGACGCGCCCGTCAGCCGAGGTCACGCCCGTTACTCCGCTGGCCGAGCCGTTAGGATTGTAGGGATAGCGCTCGGTTGGCGCGCCGTAGTTGTCGACGTAGCTCAGCGCGACACGACCGGTGTCATGCAACCGGCTTGCCGACTCACCAGCACCAAACTCGACCCGGCCCTCACCGTGTGCCACTGCAATCGGCATGCGCGAGCCCGCCATACCGTCGAAAAACGCCGATGGCGACGCCTTGACTTCGACCATGACCAGTCGGGCCTCGAACTGCTCTGACTGATTCCTGACAAAGCGCGGCCAACCCTCACTTCCGGGAATGAGTTCGTGCAGATTGGACATCATCTGGCAACCGTTGCAGACGCCCAGCGATAACGTATCCTCTCGCCCAAAGAAGGCTTCGAACTGGTCTCTTAGCCGAGGATTGAACAGTATCGACTTGGCCCAGCCTTCGCCGGCACCGAGCACATCGCCGTAGGAGAAACCACCGCAGGCGGCGATCGCCTTGAAGCTTTCCAGGGTAATACGCCCGGAGAGCAGATCACTCATGTGTACATCAACCGGTTCGAACCCGGCACGATCAAACGCCGCAGCCATCTCAACCTGGCCATTGACGCCCTGCTCCCGAAGCACCGCAATGCGAGGCCGGTGTCCGGTCGCAATCATCGGCGCGGCGATGTCGTCTCGCGGGTCAAAAGTCAGCGACGCATGCAGCCCCGGATCATCCTCATCAGCAATCGCGTTGAATTCCTCCCGGGCACAGTCAGCATTATCGCGCAGCGACTGCATCCGATAACTGGTCTCTGACCAGAGACGTTGCAGTGCCGCCCGCGGTTCGTCGATCACCGCCTTGCCCTCAAAGTAGAAGCGAATCCGGTCTGCGTCGTTCATCTGACCGATGACCGCCGCATGTTCACCCAACCCGGCCGCGGACAACTGCTGAAGCACGAACGCCGTATCCGCTCGACGGACCTGAATGACCGCACCCAACTCCTCGTTGAACAGCTCTCGGGCGAACTGGCTGGACTCTTCCGCCAGCCCGTCCAGTTTGATATCCACGCCGCAACGACCGGCAAATCCCATTTCCGCCAAGGTAATGAATAACCCGCCGTCCGACCGGTCGTGATAGGCAAGCAGCTTGTCGTCGCTATTCAGTCCCTGGACGACGGCGAAAAACGCCTTGATATCCTCAGGATCATCGAGATCAGGGGCAACCGCGCCCACCTGCCCATAAACCTGAGCCAGAGCGGACCCACCCAGCCTGTTCTGGCCAGCGGCAAGATCAATCAGGATCAGATCGGTCGGCTCATCCAGGCGCTGCAGTTCCGGAGTAAGCGTTTTGCGGACGTCGGTGACAGGAGCAAAACCACTGATTACCAGTGACAGCGGCGCCGTGACACTTTTTTGTTCGCCGCTGTCCTCTTCTTCCCACACCGTCTTCATCGACATGGAGTCCTTGCCGACCGGAATGGTAATGCCCAATGCCGGGCACAATTCCATGCCCACAGCGCGAACGGTTTCGTATAGATTTTCGTCTTCGCCCGGATGGCCCGCTGCGGCCATCCAGTTGGCCGACAACCGGATATCGGACAATCGCCCGATGCGTGCCGCCGCCAGATTGGTGATCGCTTCGCCGACGGCCATCCGGCCGGACGCCGGCGCATCAATCGTGGCAACCGGAGTGCGCTCACCCATGGCCATGGCTTCACCGGCGTAAACATCGAAAGACGATGCCGTTACCGCCACATCGCTCACTGGCACCTGCCACCGGCCGACCATCTGATCCCGTGCGACAAGGCCGGTGATGGTGCGGTCGCCAATGGTGATCAGAAAACTCTTGCTGCCGACCGACGGCAACCTGAGCACTCGCCTGATGGCCTCTTTCAGGTCGATTCGGGTGGAATCAAAAATGGGCTTGGTAAAGGACGAGCGCGTGACGCTTCGGTGCATGCGAGGCGGCTTGCCAAACAGCACATCCATGGGCAGGTCAATCGGTTGATCATCAAAGTAAGCGTCGGACAACGACAGGTGATGACTTTCTGTCGCTTCGCCGATCACTGCATAGGGGCAGCGCTCACGCCGACAGATGGCGTCAAAACGCTCCACATCCTCCGCAGCGACCGCCATCACGTAGCGTTCCTGGGACTCATTACACCAGATTTCCAGCGGCGACATACCCGGCTCGGCATTGGGCACCTCACGCAGCTCGAACTTGCCGCCACGACCGCCGTCTTTGACCAGTTCCGGCATGGCATTGGACAAGCCACCCGCGCCGACGTCGTGAATAAAGCAGATTGGGCTGTCGTCGCCGAGCTGCCAGCACCGGTCGATCACTTCCTGACAACGACGCTCCATTTCAGGGTTTTCGCGCTGAACCGAGGCGAAGTCCAGATTCTCCTGGCTTGAACCGGAATCCATGGACGAGGCCGCACCACCGCCCAGCCCAATCAGCATGGAGGGGCCTCCCAGAACAATCAGTTTGGCTCCGACCGGAATGGCGCCTTTCTCAACGTGCCCGGGACGAATGTTGCCCAGGCCGCCGGCAATCATGATTGGCTTGTGATAACCACGGACTTCATCGCCCACGGGTCCAGGCACCCGGGCTTCAAACGTACGGAAATAGCCCGCCAGATTGGGCCGGCCAAACTCATTGTTGAACGAGGCGCCCCCAATCGGTCCATCGAGCATAATGTCCAGAGCGGAGGCAATCCGGTCGGGCTTGCCGTAGTCGCCTTCCCAGGGCTGGGCATCGTCGGGCAGATTCAGATTGGACACGGTAAAGCCGGTCAGCCCAGCCTTGGGCTTGGAGCCACGCCCGGTCGCGCCCTCATCGCGAATTTCGCCACCAGAACCGGTGGCGGACCCGGCATACGGTGAAATGGCGGTTGGGTGGTTGTGGGTCTCCACCTTCATGAGGATGTGAATCGGCTCCGGGTGGTACTCGTAAACGCCGGTTTCCGGATCGGGGAAAAAGCGACCACCGGTGGCGCCTTCGATCACGGACGCGTTGTCCTTATAGGCCGAGAGAACCCCCTCGCTGTTCATTTCATAGGTATTGCGAATCATCGCAAACAGCGATTTTGCCTGCCCTTCCCCATCGATATCCCAGGAGGCGTTAAAGATCTTGTGACGGCAATGCTCCGAATTCGCCTGGGCGAACATCATCAATTCGACATCCGTCGGGTCACGATCCAGCCCCTGGAATGCGGTCAACAGGTAATCAATTTCGTCGTCGGCGAGGGCCAGCCCAAGACGTGCGTTGGCTTCGGCCAAGGCCGGCTGCCCGCCACTCAGGACCGGTATCCGCAACAGCGGTCGGGGCTCATTTTTGCTGAAAAGCAGTTCCGCCCCCCCCATTTCGTGGAATACCGTCTGGGTCATGCGATCGTGTACCATGCCCGCAATGAGCTCGCGCTGCTTCAGACCAAGCTTGCTGCTCGCCGTCACGTAATAGGCGATGCCGCGCTCGATACGCCGAACCTGCTTCAGACCGCAGTTGAGGGCTATCTCAGTTGCCTTGCTGGACCAGGGCGACAGCGTACCGGGACGTGGCACCACCAGAAAGAGAACGCCTTCTGGCTGCTCACCGCGGGTATCCGGCCCGTAGGTCAACAGGCGGTCGAGAACGGACTGCTCGCTGTCGGACAGAGCAGAATCAAGATCAACGAAATGCATGTACTCGGCATAAACATGCTGAACGCCGGGAACGGCGGACTTGACCTGATTCAGAAGCTTTTCGGAGCGAAAGGGGGAGAGCGCGGGAGCGCCGCGGAGTTCCAACATGGTCTAGACCTGTGTCTCGCGTATCGGGGATGCAAGGGTGGGACCTCCCACGAGCCCGCGCACGGGTTTTCGCCCTGGAGATCACAACCCCGTCTGACTGAACGGCCGCCATAATACTGGAAACAGCCCCGCGGATACAGACAAGATCGCCCCGGTTCCACAAATTATCGCGGATTGATTGCGGCGCCACCGACCGGCCCCAACAGGCGTTCCGGGCGACCCGATCGGGGTGTTCATGACGCCTTGAATTGACAGTATTTTGCACATTTAATGCACAGTTTTATTGACCGGTGACAAATCTCTGGGAGATCATTCAATCAGGCATGGAAGCCCAACCGGCGTTGACAGCGGCTCGTAAAGAGCGTGTTCGAAAGCAGTGATCGACACATCAGATGCAACGTACAGGGTTGGACGAGCTGTACGGGAGACTATGGATTTGGCACAGCACGAACCGGAAAAACAGCGTATTCGCCTTCAGTCCGCCTTTCGATGGCTGGCTGTGGCGGGCATGGTCCTGGTCGCCTCAGGCTGCTCCCGACCCACTACCCTTGACGAGATCCGTGCCGAGGGTGTTCTCCATGTGATCACACGCACCGCGCCCACCATCTACTACGAAGGGCGCGATGGCCCCACCGGATTTGAGTACGAGCTGGCCAAACGCTTCGCGGATGAGCTGGGTGTCGAACTCCGGGTGCGCGTCGTTGACAGCAACACCCAGATTCTCTCCGTGCTCGATCGCAATTATGCGCACATTGGCCTCGCCGGTCTGGCGCTCAATCCCGACTGGCAGAACCGGTATAAATCGGTACCGAACGGTCTCACGGCGCAATCGATGGTTGTTTACAACCGGAACACCCCGCGCCCGGAAAAACTGGAAGATCTCGTGGGCCAGACGATTCATGTGGTCGCGGACAGCAACCATATCGAACACCTTGAAAAGGACGCTGCCAGGATTGACGGACTGACCTGGGAGGCTCACCCGGAACTGGACGCCGCGGGCATTCTCAAGCGTGTGGAGTCCGGCGAATTCAGCGTCGCCGTCATTGATTCCAATGAACTGGCGATGAACCACGTGTTTTTCCCCGAGGTCAAACAGGCGTTCAGTCTCAACAAGCCCGACAACATCGCCTGGCTGTTCCCCTCGGAACAGGATCAGACCCTGGTCAAAGCCGCTACGAAGTTCTTTCGCAAACTGCAGGCCGACGGAACCGTCGCCCAACTGAAGGAGCGGTTTTACGGTCACCTCGACCGACTCAACTATGTCGGCGCCAGAACCTTCGTGCATCACGTGCGCAACCGGCTCCCCCAATACGAAACGTTGTTTCAGGACTATGCGGCCCGGCAGCACATGGACTGGCGCCTGCTCGCTGCCATCGGCTACCAGGAATCGCACTGGCGTCCCAACGCAAAATCTCCGACCGGCGTGCGGGGACTGATGATGCTGACGCGCAACACGGCGGATTACATTGGCATCGATAACCGCCTTGACGCCGCGGAAAGTATTGAAGGCGGTGCCCGATACTTCAACATTGTTCACGACCAGATTCCCGAGCGTATTCCCGAGCCGGACCGCACCTGGTTTGCACTGGCCTCCTATAACGTTGGCTTCGGTCACCTGGAGGATGCTCGCAAGCTCACCCAGAGTGCGGGCAAGGACCCGGATCGCTGGATGGACGTGAAAAAATTCCTGCCGTTGCTGGCGCAGAAGGAATGGTATTCCAAAACCGAGTTCGGCTACGCCCGGGGCAATGAACCGGTCGCCTATGTTCAGAACATCCGTCGTTACTACGACGTTCTTGCCTGGATGAAAGACCCGCGGGTATCGACTGACCGCCTGGCGCAGCAGGATG
>JAWVWU010000045.1:0-9989 GCA_033723595.1 Marinobacter sp.
ATGATCGGCGCCAGCCCGAGGCTGGGTTCGTCAAGCAGCAGCAGGCGCGGCTTGGCCATCAGTGCCCGGCCAATAGCCAGCATCTGCTGTTCGCCACCCGAAAGTGTTCCGGATAGCTGCAAGCGGCGCTCCAGCAGCCTGGGAAACAGCTCGTATACCTGTTTGCGGGTTTCCAGCGCTTCGGTTTTGGGCCGGGTATAGGCGCCCAGCATCAGGTTCTCCTCGACCGTCAGGGTGCCGAAGACCCGCCGGCCCTCGGGTGACTGGGCGATGCCCAGCTCGACGATGGAGTCGGCCCGGGTCTGGGTGATGTCCTGGCCGTCGTAGCGAAGGGCGCCGGACGTTGGCTTCAGCAGGCCACTGATGGTACGCATCAGCGTGGTCTTGCCGGCGCCGTTGGCGCCCAGGATGGTGACCACCTCGCCTTCGTCGACCGTCAGGGAAACCCCCTTGATCGCTTCAATGTGGCCGTAGGATACCTTGATATCCTCAAGTTCCAGCAGGCTCATGCGGTTAACTCCTCGTCGTCGTCATCCTTGCCAAGGTAGGCTTCGATGACGTCCGGATTGTTGCGAATCGCCTCGGGGCCACCCTCGGCAATCTTCCGGCCGAAACTGATAACCACGATGTGGTCAGTGACGTTCATGACCACGTTCATGTCGTGCTCGACCAGCAGGATCGTTACCCCGGAATCCCGGATATCCAGAATGGTTTTGTTGAGCTCGGCTGATTCGTTGTCGTTCAGTCCGGCGGCGGGTTCATCGAGAATCAGCAGCTCCGGGCTGGCGGCGAGTGTGCGCGCCATCTCGACGCGGCGTTGGATACCGTAGGGCAGGGAGGTGGCAACTTCATGGGCCACATCCGCCAGGTTGAGCTTCTCGAGGATGTCCATGCATTCTGTGCGTAGGGCCTTCTCCTCACGTCGCTGGGCCGGCGTCGCCAGCAGCCCGGCAAACCAGGTCTGGTGGGTGCGCATGTGCTGACCGGCGAGCACGTTTTCCAGTACGCTCATGCCAGAAAACAGACGAATGGTCTGAAAGGTCCTCAGAATGCGACGCTGAGCCACTTTGTAGGGAGGCAGACCGCTGATGGGCTCGCCTTTCCAGCGTACGACGCCGTCGGTTGGCTTGTAGACACCGGTGATCATGTTGAACACGGTGGTTTTGCCCGCGCCATTGGGGCCGATCAGGCCGACGATCTGGCCTTTGTTGACGGTCAGATCGAGCGCATCCACGGCCCGAAGGCCACCGAAACTGATACCGATGTTGTCCAGTGTGAGCAGAGCTGTGCCGTTAGTACTCATTCGGGTCGACTCCTTCTCGGCCAGATACCCTGTGGGCGCAGAACCATGACGACAATCATCGCAAAGCCGAATACCAGGTAGCGGTACTCTGCAAGGTCACGGAACACCTGCGGGACCACAAACATCAGAACGGTGCCCAGGAGCACCCCCGGAATCGAGGCCTGGCCGCCTACAATGACGATGGCAAACAGGGTCACGGACTCCATGAAGATAAACGCGCTGGGGCTGACCGTCGCGAGCTGGCTGGCGAACAGGGTCCCGGCCGCGCCGGCAATGCCTGCGCCGAGCGCGAACGCCAGTACCTTGTAGTAGCGAGCGTCGACGCCGAGCGTGGTGGCGGCGAGTTCATCTTCCTTGAGGTAGCGGAATACACGCCCGAGGCGGCTTTTTTCAAGGTTGTTCATCAAGATCAGCACAACCCCCAATAGCACCCAGTTGATCAGATAGAGCCCGCCCTGGCTCATGATGGGGTGGCCAAACAGGCTGGGAACGCCGATACCGAATATGCCGTCCGGCCCGCCGGTCATGCCGCCAACGTTATTGACCATCGCCATACGGAAGATCTCGTTGAAGCCGATCGTGGCAACCAGCAGATAGTCGCCGCGCAGCTTGACGATCGGTGCCGACAGGATGATCCCGAACAGCGCGGACACCACCACGGCGATCGGCATGGTCCAGAGAATCGGCACCCCGTACTGGGTGTTGAGAATCGCGGTCGTATAGGCACCGATGCCGAAATAGACCGCATGGCCCATGTCGTACATCCCGGCCCGGCCAAGCACGACGTCCTGGCTCAGGGCCACCACCGCGTAGATGGCAAAAATCGACAGGATACTGATCCAGTTATTGCTGGCAATCAACGGCAGGACCAGACCAATGACCCAGATGGCGCCGCCGACGCGGCGCATGGTTTGACTGTTCATACCTTCTCCGCCACGCGTTCGCCAAGAATACCGGTGGGACGTACCAGCAGAATCAGAATCAGCAGGCCGAACACAATGGCCTGTTGCCAGGTACTGGAGATATAGCCGCCTGCGAGAGAGCTGAACAGCCCCAGCAGCAGACCGCCGATCATCGCGCCCGGAATGTTTCCGATACCGCCGATGATGGCAGCGATAAAGGCATTCAGACCATAGATCCAGCCCATGTCGAAGACCGCCTGGCGGTAATAGACGCCGATGAACAGACCACCGATGGCCCCCAGGGCGGGTCCGAGAACAAAGACGCTGACGATGACTTTGTTGACGTTGATGCCCATCAGTCGCGCCGCATCCTGATCGATTGCCGACGCACGGATCGCGGTGCCAAAACGGGTTTTATTCACATATAAGTAGAGTGCCAGCATCAGCAGGAACGAAATGGCCACGATGGAGATCTGGGTGGCACTGATTACCACGGTACCGTAGTGAAACGCGGTGTCGGGCATGATGCCTTCCGGGAAGGTCAGCGTCTGAGGACTCCAGATCAGCATGATGCCATTTTCAATAAACATCGAGGCACCCAGAGCAGACACGACCGCCGAAAGCCGGTGCGCATGCCTGAGTGGCCGATAAGCCGTAAATTCGAGAAGTACCCCTGCAATGGCCACCACCAGGACAGCCAGAACAAACGCCACAATCACAATCCAGTTGGCAGGAGCGCCTCCGCTTCCTGCCATACCGGTAATTACCGTCAGGCCTATGAAGGCACCCAGAACCGCCAGATCGCCGTGGGCGAAATTGATCAGTTTCAGGATGCCGTAGACCATGGTGTAACCAAGTGCGATCAGGGCATAGATACTTCCCACGGTCAGCCCGTTAACAAGCTGCTGCAGGAAGGTTTCCATGAATTGACTACCCCTTAGATGGTCGCAATTGGATTAGTTGGCGGGATAAACGGTCTTGTATGACCCGTCATCCTGGATTTCGAAAGCCTGGAAGGCGCTGCCCAGACGTTCGCCGTTTTCATCAAAGCCCAGCGGTCCGGTGAAGCCCGGGAAATCCCGGAGGCTGTGCAGGTACTCTGCAACGTCAGACGGATCGAAACTTTTGGTTTCCTGAACGGCTTTGACAATGGCCCGCATGCCGTCGGCGTTAGTCAGAGTGAAGATGCTGGGTGGGTTTTCACCGTAGGCCGCGTTGTAATCACTCAGGAAGCTTTTGGCTTCGGGATAGGGCAGGTTCTCTGGTGCAGGCACGTTGATAATGACGGAACCCGTCGCGGATTTACCGGCCAGTTCGCCAAACTTGACGTTCTGGTTGGCATCGCCGCCAACAAAGTCGGCATCAATACCCAAGTCCTTTTCCTGCGAGCGAATCAGGCCACCGTCGGAATAGTAACCGGAGAAGTAGATGACATCCGGGTTCTTGGATTTGATGGTGGTCAGAACCGACCGATAGTCCTGTGAGCCGGCGGTTATAAAGCCGTTGTAGACGATGTTGCCACCCTCTTTCTTGATCGACGCGGTCACGGCTTCACCCAGACCCTTGGCGAAACTGGAGTGGTCGGCAATCACGGCAATACGCTTGTACTGCTTGGCCTTGACCAGATATTCGCCGGTAAACGCGGCTTCAGCACTGTTCGGCGGCGCGTTCCGGAAAAACAGCTTGTAGCCGTGCTGGGTCAGCTGTTCGGCCGTACCGTCACTGGTCTGCAAAATGTTGGCGCGCGCAAAAATCGGCTGGGAGGCTGCCGTGGCGCCTGATGTGTAGCTGCCAATGACCGCAAAGACTTCCTGGTTGGACAGGTCACGACCGCAGAGGGCAGCCTGGGTCGCCTTGCCCTCATCGTCGCAGGCGACGACCTTGACGTCTTTGCCCAGCAGTCCGCCTTTTTCGTTGAGTTGCTTGGCCAACAGGCGCACCGCTTTCTCAATGCCCTGGCCTTCGTTGGCATACTGGCCGGTGATGGGGGCCTGTACGCCGAACGTGACGGACTCGGCAGCGGCTGTTGCGGCCGCTGCGCCCAATGTGAGCGCGGTCGCCGCGATCAGGATCTTCTGTTTTAACATGGCTTTTCTCCGGTCTTTGCGCTGTTTTTTGAAGGGCCGGGAAGCATAAGGTCCGCAGCGTTACGAATGCCTCATGCCCGTGTGCTAGCGGCAATGCCGCTCCCGGCCTTCTGTTTCTTGAGGTAAAAATGCCGTTTGTGATTGGTCTGGGGCGCCGGTGACCACTCAAGCGGTGCCGATGAGTGCGCTGCCCGAACCAATGAAGCAGTCGTCATCAACAACGCCCTGACAAAGGCGATATGTCGATTAACAAACTATTACAAAACATTAGGACCTAGCGTAGCGGAGATCTAGCAAAAAGCTCCGATGTTTTTGCAAAATACTACGAAGTTGGCGGAAAACAGGGAAAACGGGCGTTTGACAGAGCAACGCCCGGGGGTTGGCCGAGGTGGCTTTTCCGCCACCGGACGACGTCATTGAAGTTTTGTTTTCCGCAGTTTCACTAGGAATCCGGGCGGATCGAAATTGTCAGACCGTGCATCGTCCCAGTACTGCTCGAACACCGGGTGGCCGGTGGGCGAGCCGTCCAGCAGGGCACCGGGTTTGAGAAAATGAAAGAGCTCCCGGTAGGATTTGACTTCGGTCTTCGAGAGACGGCTGATGATGTGTTCGGGGCCCAGTTCTGAGGGGTGCGCCAGCCCCGCGGCGCCAATCAGGTTGGACAGTGAGTTGATGGTGTTCTTGTGGAAGTGGTAAACCCGCTCGCTTTTGTCCGCGACATCGAGTTTCTTGCTGCGCCGGGGATCCTGGGTCGCAACGCCGGACGGACAGCGGCCAGTGTGGCAATTGAGCGACTGAATGCAGCCCAGTGAGAACATGTAGCCGCGCGCGGCGTTGCACCAGTCGGCACCGAGCGCGAGGGCACGGGCAATGTCGAATGCCGAGGTAATTTTGCCGGCCGCGCCAATCCGGATCGACTCTCTCAGATTGGCTCCGACCAGGGTGTTGTGGACCAGCAGCAGAGCCTCGGTCAGTGGCGTGCCAATCCGGTTGATAAATTCCAGCGGCGCCGCGCCGGTGCCACCTTCGCCGCCGTCAACCACAATGAAGTCCGGTCGCTTGCCGGTTTCCAGCATCGCCTTGACGATCCCGAACCACTCCCAGGAGTGGCCGATCGCGAGCTTGAAGCCGACCGGTTTGCCGCCGGACAGATCCCTCAGCTTTTCAATGAACTCCAGTAGTTCGCGGGGATTGCTGAACGCAGAGTGGCTCGCCGGCGATACGCAGTCTTCGCCCACGGACACGCCCCGGGCTTCGGCGATTTCCTCGGTTACCTTGGCACCGGGCAAAATGCCGCCGTGGCCCGGTTTGGCGCCCTGGGACAGTTTGATTTCAATCATTTTTACCTGGTCCAGGGTGGCGTTCCGGGTGAACGTTTCCTCATCGAAGGAGCCATCCTTTTTGCGGCATCCAAAATAGCCTGAACCTATTTCCCAGACCAGATCGCCCCGATCCATCCGGTGATAACGGGAAATAGATCCTTCACCGGTGTCATGATAGAAGCCGCCTTTTCGGGCGCCGGCGTTGAGTGACATGATGGCGTTGCCGGACAGCGACCCAAAGCTCATAGCCGAAATATTGAACACACTGCAGTTGTAGGGCTGTCGGCAATGCTCTCCCACTTTGATACGGAAGTCTTTCGGGTCCACGTCGATCGGGTTCAGCGAGTGATTGATCCACTCGAAACCTTCGTTATACATCTCCTGCAAAGACCCAAACGGACGCTTGTCCAGAACGTTTTTAGCGCGCTGATACACGATGCTGCGCTGCTCCCGGGAAAATGGCCGCTCTTCGGTATCGGACATGATGAAGTACTGGCGAATTTCCGGCCCGATGGATTCGAAGAAATAGCGGAAGTGGGCGAGAACCGGGTAAAGGCGGCTGACCGTGTGTTTTTTCTGCAGCAGGTCGTAGGTGCCCAGCACAGTGAGGGCACCGAGAATCAGTGCGGCGGTCAACAGACCAGCGCCGGCCGCGGCAAAGGGCAGTACCGCGAGGAAGCCGACCAAGCAGAGTATGTAGGCGGCATAGCGTATCGGAACCGGGCGCAGTTTGGACATGAATCGGAAGCTCCTTTGAAGGTCGGGGCGGCACTCAGAGATCCCGTCGCGGTCGCCCTCTGGCGGACTGACCGTGTGAGATCGAATCCTAGCGTAAGGAGTGAGTTGGCCCGAGTGCAACCCGACGGGGTGGATTTGTGGCCCGGAAGACAGTTTTGATCTTTTGACCTCAAAACAATAAACTTACGCTTCTGTAATTAAGGACGCTCAATATCTACACGGATTGAACCCCAAAATTTCAAAACGGAGGCTCCCTCGTGAGCGACGCGCTAAAAGACGAATACCAGACCGACTATGTGGCGGGCCAGGATAACGTCGAAAAGTTCGGCTTCGATATGCACAACGTGGTTTTCCCCGTCACTGCATTGATGATCATTGCTTTTGTCGTTGGAACTCTGATGTTTCCTTCGGAGGCTAAAGATCTTCTCGATGGTGCCAAGAACGGCGCAATTGAGCATTTTGACTGGCTGTTCCTGGTCAGTGCCAATATTTTCGTGGTTTTCTGCATTGCCCTGATCTTCATGCCAGTGGGTAAAATCCGGATTGGCGGTATGGATGCCAGACCGGAATTCTCCACGTTTTCCTGGTTTGCGATGCTGTTTGCCGCAGGCATGGGTATCGGCCTGATGTTCTGGGCCGTGGCAGAGCCCGTGGCCTACTACACCGACTGGTACGGCACACCGCTGAATGTAGCCGCCAATTCGCCGGAAGGCGCGAAGCTGGCTCTGGGTGCGACCATGTACCACTGGGGCCTTCACCCCTGGGCCATCTATGCAGTTGTCGGCCTGTCCCTGTCCTTCTTCGCGTACAACAAGGGCTTGCCGCTGACGATCCGCTCGGCGTTTTTCCCTCTGCTGGGTGACCGGATCTGGGGATGGCCGGGCCATGTGATCGATATTGTCGCGGTCGTAGCCACCATTTTTGGCCTGGCCACGTCACTGGGCTTCGGCGCGCAGCAGGCGGCATCCGGCCTGGCCTATCTGTTCCCGATTGCCAATTCCATTGGCACCCAGATGGCGATCATCGCCGGCGTGACCTTTGTGGCTCTGATGTCTGTGCTGCGAGGCCTTGACGGCGGCGTCAAGGTGTTGAGTAACATCAACATGGGCATAGCCGGGCTGCTTCTGTTTTTCGTGATTTTTGCCGGCCCGACCATGCAGATTATGAACTCCATCTGGACGACCACGTCTTCCTATATCGGAAACATCGGTGCCCTGAGCAACCCGTTCGGTCGCGAAGACACCACCTGGTTCCACGGCTGGACCGTGTTCTACTGGTCCTGGTGGATTTCCTGGTCACCGTTTGTCGGCATGTTCATCGCCCGTGTCTCCAAGGGCCGCACCGTGCGTGAGTTCGTCACCGCTGTGCTGATCATTCCCACGGTGATCACCGTGGTCTGGATGAGCACGTTCGGGGGCACGGCCCTTGGTCAGATACAGAACAACATCGGTGAGTTGGCGGCGAACAATGGTATCTCGGAAGTCTCTCTGGCGATGTTCCAGATGCTGGCCAACATCCCGCTGACCCAGATCAGCTCGTTTATTGCAATTATCCTGGTGCTGGTGTTCTTCATCACCTCATCGGACTCCGGGTCACTGGTGATCGACAGCATCACCGCGGGCGGTAAGACCGACGCGCCGACCGCGCAGCGTGTGTTCTGGGCGGTGATGGAAGGCTGCATTGCAGCCGCGTTGATCTTTGGCGGTGGCAGCGACGCCCTGGGCGCGCTCCAGGCCGGCGCAGTCAGTGTCGGGCTGCCATTCACCTTCGTACTGCTGGTGATGTGCTACAGCCTGTTGAAAGGGCTGAATCATGAGCGTGCGCTGTTGATCCAGGAAGGAAAACTTGCGGCCGCGTAAGCAGGCCGGATTACAAAAAACGGGGCTTAGGCCCCGTTTTTTTATGGCTGATTCACCCGTGGTTTCGGTGAAAACCCGTGGGCGAGGGGTTTTGATATTTTGACCTCAAAAAAATAAACTGAGAGCTCGCTATCAGGGAGATAGAACAGTCAGGGGAATTGAAAAACATAAATTGAAATGGAGGCTTCACTGTGGGCGAAGCGCTAAAAGACGAATACTACACTGACTACGTAGCGGGTCAGGATAACGTCGAAAAGTTCGGCTTTGACATGCACGGCGTTGTTTTCCCGGTTACGGCGTTGTTGATCATCGCTTTTGTCGTCGGAACTCTGCTGTTTCCTTCACAAGCTAAAGATCTTCTGGATGGCCTCAAGAACGGGGCGATCGATCATTTCGACTGGTTCTTTCTGATCAGTGCCAACATTGTCGTCGTGTTTTGCATTGCCATGATTTTTTTGCCCGTCGGCAAGATCCGCATCGGCGGCATGGACGCTGAACCTGAGTTTTCGACGATGTCATGGTTCGCCATGCTGTTTGCGGCGGGCATGGGTATCGGCCTGATGTTCTGGGCGGTGGCAGAGCCCGTGGCCTACTACACCGACTGGTACGGTACACCGCTGAATGTGGCGGCCAACTCGCCGGAGGGCGCAAAGCTGGCACTCGGTGCAACTATGTATCACTGGGGCCTGCATCCTTGGGCCGTCTATGCCATTGTCGGCCTGTCCCTGTCTTTTTTTGCGTTCAACAAAGGCCTGCCTTTGACCGTCCGCTCGGTTTTCTTCCCGCTGTTGGGTGACCGGATCTGGGGATGGCCGGGCCACCTGATTGATATCGTCGCGGTGCTGGCAACCATCTTTGGTCTGGCGACCTCACTGGGCTTCGGTGCACAACAGGCGGCGTCTGGCCTGGCTTATCTGTTCCCCATTGCCAACACCATTGGCACCCAGATGGCGATCATCGCCGGTGTGACCTTTGTGGCGCTGATGTCGGTGCTTCGGGGCCTGGACGGTGGCGTCAAGGTGTTGAGCAACATCAATATGGGCGTTGCTGGTCTGCTGCTGTTCTTCGTGATTTTTGCCGGTCCGACCATGCATATCCTGCAGTCCATGTGGACCACCACCTCCTCCTACGCCAGCAATTTTGTCGCATTGAGCAATCCGTTCGGTCGCGATGACACTACCTGGTTCCACGGCTGGACCGTGTTCTACTGGTCCTGGTGGATTTCCTGGTCACCGTTTGTGGGTATGTTCATCGCCCGTGTCTCCAAGGGCCGTACCGTGCGTGAGTTCATCACCGCGGTGCTGATCATTCCCACGGTGATCACCGTGGTCTGGATGAGTACGTTCGGCGGTACCGCGCTTGACCAGATCCAGAACAGTATTGGCGAACTGGCTGCAAATAACGGCATCTCAGAGGTGTCTCTGGCGATGTTCCAGATGCTGGCAAACATTCCGCTCACCCAGATCAGTTCAGTGATCGCGATCGTGCTGGTGCTGGTGTTCTTCATCACCTCGTCGGACTCCGGGTCGCTGGTGATCGACAGCATTACCGCCGGCGGCAAAACCGATGCGCCGACCGCGCAGCGTGTGTTCTGGGCGGTGATGGAGGGCTGCATTGCAGCCGCGCTGATCTTTGGCGGTGGCAGCGATGCCCTGGGTGCACTCCAGGCCGGGGCGGTCAGTGTCGGGCTGCCATTCACGCTCGTACTACTGGTGATGTGTTACAGCCTGCTGAAGGGACTTAACCACGAACGCGCCTTGCTGATCCAGGAAGGTAAG
>JAWVWU010000046.1:0-9855 GCA_033723595.1 Marinobacter sp.
ACGGTGTAGCCGGCTTGTTCCTCGTTGTCGTAAAGGCCGTCGCCGTCGGTATCGACCAACTCCTGGGCGGTCGGGGGTGTGCCGGCAAAAGAGGCGGTGTTGGCGCTCAACGTAACGGTGGTACCGATCCCGACCTTGAGTTGCTGGCCGTATAGATCGGTGGCATCGGTCACCGTGACCGTATAGGTGACTTCATTCTGTGAGCGTGTTGTGAGCTCGACAGTCTGATGATCCAGGCCGGTAAACCGTGCACTCAGAATACCCAGTGAGGCCGACTCGGGGTTCACGTTCGTCTGGCCAATGGCGAAGTTTGATGGTGCGAGAGTCTGATCGCTCATCGGCTTATTGAACGCCACCCGGACATGGGTGTTGTCGAGCGACGCGGCACTGACAACGGATGGAGGTTCTGTGGTCGCGGTCTGACGCGACAGCCCCAGGAATGATTTATCGGAGTCTGCCATCAGGATCGGCAGACTGCTGACACGGCCAGTAATATTGGCGATGCCGAGATTGTAAACGGTGTCGGCCTGCGGGCTGGTTGTCAGCACCACGGTGTCTTCCGGACTGCCGAGGGTTGCCGACTCTACCTTGAGAACCTGGCCAGCCTGGGACGTCAGCCGATAGTTTTTCAGGTCCCCGGCCGCATCGGATACGGGCTCGCTGAAAACCATAAATACCGTGGTGTCGCTCAGCGGCTTCACGCTTTTTATGATCGGCTCATCGCTGCCGTCACCGGTGAACGGGATCGCTTGATCATCCACTTGTGCGAGGTCCAGTTGCAGGGTTCCATTCGGAATCAGCTGGGCATCTTCTGTTGAAGGCTGCATTTGAAGCACCACCGTGGTCCCGTCTGTCGACGGGTAGGCAGCGACGACCGGTACCGTATGACCGTTAGGCAACGTGATGGTGTAGTTAAGCGGGTTGGATGCAGCGTCGGGATCGGCCGAGGTGTCGAAGGCAACTTCCACATAGTGCCTGCTGAGCGCCGCCACTCGTTTAATGGCTGGCAGTTCATCGGCGTTTGTGCCCGTGACGCCAGCCGACGTGTCAGAACTGTTCGATGTGCCGCCGCACCCGGCAAGCAACACAGCCATGATCAACAAAACCACGAACCTGCTTCCTTGAACGCCCATCTTGTTCTCCGTCTGTCTGCCAGTCCTGTCAAGGCGTCGTACTCGAACGGCCGCCTGTAACGCCCCGGCAGACTGCTGATAATTGTTTTATTTCCATTTTGTAATCCGTAGTATTGGAAACTAAATATGCCGTGTCATTAGGCATAAGTATGAACTTCACGCGTTCTGCTAACCTTCAGGGTCTCGCCATGCAGTTACTGATTGTGGATGACCACCAGCTGTTCATTGATGGCATTCGTCATGTACTCGTTAAACTCGGCGATGATGTGGTTATTAATCAGGCTAACTCGGCCGACGAAGCAATAAGCGCGCTGGAGTCCGGTCTGCAATTTGACCTGGTGCTTCTTGACCTTGTTATGCCTGGCCTGAACGGGCTTTCCATCGTCCATCACCTCCATGAGCAGGGTATCCCGGTTCCCCTGGTTATCGTGTCGGGCGAAGAAAACGTCCGAACAATCAAATCCGCGCTGGAACTGGGCGTGATGGGTTTCATTCCGAAATCGTTCAGCGGCGAGGAAATGCTTGCCGCACTCGTCCAGGTCATGTCCGGAATTTTGTTTGTCCCGCCCTCAATTGCGCCAAAACTCGATGCGCTTAAACCCCGGAGATTCGCTCACCACGGTGGCATTACCCGGCGTCAGCTGCAGGTTCTGGAGTTGCTGGCAAAGGGTTACACCAACCGGCAGATTGCGGCCAGTCTTTGCCTGACCGAACACACCATCAAAGCCCACGTCAGTGCATTGTTCATCGAGTTGAAGGCCAATAATCGTACGGAGTGTGTTCAGGTTGGCGAGGCACTCGGGTTAGTCTGACACCGCGTTACAGTGACGCAGTGTTTTGTTCGAGCGCTGTGAAGGCACCGATGCGCAGCGCCCGCGATGATTCATCTGTTATCTCACCGTCGGACATAAACGCCATGAACGCAGAGAAAATTGAACAGCGTATCAAGTTAGCGGCGCTCGAGCCCTACATTGAGCAGATGGGGCAGAACGCGCTGATATCGACCATTGTGCCGCTAACGGTGGTTGCGGTGATGTGGGATCAGACCAGTCACACGCTTCTGCTGGTCTGGTTGCTGGGCACGTTGATCATGATTGCCATTCGCTACGCCGCCTCATCGGCCTACGCCAAGCGCACGAAGGCGGTTCTTAACCCCGGGGTCTGGGCGAGGCGCATGCTCTACATCTCGCTGCTGCTGGGAGCATTGTGGTGCTTCGCCATCTTGGCCTTTTTCTCTGAGGGCTCGGCGCCGCACCAGGTATTCCTGATTACCGTGGCGGTGACCCTGGGGATCGGCTCTATATCGTCCGGCACCCATTGGCTTCCACTTTACTACGTGTATGGCGTTCCCATTTTACTGTCTCTGATTATCCGGTTTGCTCTGGTTGGCACGCTTCCCTACCTGGCCCTCGCAGCCATGATGGGCCTGGCGCTGATGGCCGCTGTGGCTTTTGCAAAAAAGCTGAATGCTGTGGTGCGATCGGAAATGTGGCTCAGACATGAAAGCTCAGAACTGGCCGGGCAGCTTCGGATCAAGACCGAAGAAGCCGAGCAGGCTGTGTACGCCAAATCCCGTGTTCTGGCTGCCGCCAGTCATGAGCTTCGGCAACCATTGCATGCGCTATCGTTGTTCGTTGACGCCCTCCGCGAAACCCTGAAGAACGACGAGCAGGTCCGGATTCTGAAGCGTATGGGGACATCGGTTGGGTCGCTACGCAAGTTGTTTGATTCACTGTTTGATATGTCCCGTCTGGATGCTGACGTCGTTTATCCCGAAATCGGTCATTTCGACCTCCGTCCGATCCTTCAGGATCTTCAGGATGAGTACCGGGACGAAGCCACACGGCGGCAACTGGAGCTCAGGCTTCGTGCCCCGTCCTGTGTGATCCGAACAGACCGGGTGCTGCTGGAGCGCATTCTTCGAAATCTCATCAGCAATGCGCTGCGGTATACCCCGGCGGGTGGCGTGTTGATTGCGGCGAGAGTAAGGTCGTCTTCGATCCTGATCCAGGTCTGGGATACCGGTATCGGCATCCCCTCTGAGAGCCACGATATAGCATTTATCGAATTTAAACGCCTGCAGTCAGCCTCGACTGATCGTGAGAAAGGTCTTGGGTTCGGGCTGGCGATCGTCCGGCGACTGTGCGATCTGATGGGGTATCCTGTGACCCTGAGATCGGTACTTGACCGCGGCAGCGTGTTCAGCCTTGAAGTACCGCGGGGCGATCCCGAACAGGTGCGGCAGGCTCACCCGGAGCAGCCCGCCGAGCGCTGGCGCAACCCCGGCCATACGGTGATGATTATCGATGATGATGCCAACATTCTGAATGCGATGAAAACACTCCTGTCAGTCTGGGGCTTTCATCCGGTTGTCTCACAAAGTCCGGGTGAAGCGCTGGACATGGCAAAGGCCATCCGGCACGGACCTGATCTGATTCTGTCGGACCTCAGTTTACCGGGCCAGCAGAACGGGATTGAGTTGATTCAGAAGCTGAGAGGCGAGTTTCAATCGAAAATTCCTGCCTTCCTGATCTCCGGCTCGACGAACGCCGTTGAGCTCAAAAAAGCTGAGGACAGCGGGCTTAAACTGATACAAAAGCCGATTAGCCCGATGCTGCTACGCAGTATGATCCAGCATCACCTCGCGGCCACTGAGCCTCGTGACCTCGTTTGAGATGGGGGTTTCGATGGGCGTTACGCTGTCACGTGGTTATCGACCGGCCTTGATGGTCCGGGCCCAGCCAGTGGAACAGTGCGTTGTGAATCTCAGCAAAGTAGCGGCCACCAATGGTCCAGTGATCGCAGCCGGGAATTTCCACCAGCTGACAGCGGTCGCCGTAACGCCGGGCGATGCGGCGCTGGACGCGGATCGGGGTAATGCGGTCTTCCGTACCCCCGATGATCAGCACCGGGCAGGTAATGCTCTGCGGTTCCACATTGGCGAAGGTCTTGCGGGTAAACGCGGCCAGGGTCAACTGAAAGGTCACCATGCCGGACTCGTAGCCGCAGGTTTCAAACAGTTCCCGCTGTGTGGCCTCGCTCTGGGCGTTGGCGATGCCGTACTGGATGTTGGCCAGTCTCAGGTCAGTGGCCTGCTTCCATAGGGGAAAGCGGAACAGGTTGTGCCCCAGCGTCCGGAACACGGATAGCCCGAGGCCATTGATGCCGGCCGGTGCGGCCGACGACAGCAGGATGACCCGCTCGCAGGGCACCCGGGCGGCAGTCAGCTGCGCCAGCAATCCGCCCAGGGAGTGCCCCAGCAGGATGGGCGGGCGCTCCAGTGTCTGCACGTGGTCAACCAGAAAGCGGACGTAATCCTGAAGCCGGGTCTGGCCCAGCGCCGCGCGACTGGCCGGCGTGTGGCTGGATTTGGGGCCATGGTAAGGCAGGGTTAATGCCTGCACGGGATAGCCCTGTTCGGCGAAGGCGTCACGGACCTCGCTCAGGGTGTCGGCGTCACTCCACATGCCGTGAATCAGCACAACCGCCGGTTTCTGGTGACTGCTCATGGTCAGATCTCCCGGAAGCGGCCCGTTCAGGCTGTGGCGGTCATGGGCTGGTCATCAGAGGCCCGGGCCGCCTGTGGTTTTTCGAACTGCAGAACACCGTCGGCGACCGGGTCATCCACCAGCATCTTTTTGTCCTTGCCGTAGTGCATGGTGACCTTCCAGGGGCCGCCTGCGCCCTGGCGAGGCATGCGGTCCTGGGCGCGAACGATGTACCCCGGTGCGAAGTCGTCCAGCATGCCGGTGCCGGCTTCCTGGCCTTCGGTGTCCACTGGCCGCACGGCACTGGCGCCCTGACGTTCCATGGCGTCGAACAGGCGACAGATGTAGCGGCCGCCAATGTCGCACTTGAGCGTCCAGGGAGCGTTGGTGTACCCAAAGATCCAGGCGTAGTTGGGAACGTCCTGCAGCATGATGCCTTTGTAAGTCATCTTGTTCGTCATATCGACGGCCTGACCGTCCAGTTTCAGGTTCAGCCCGCCCATCAGTTGAACGTCCAGGCCGGTTGCGGTCACGATGATGTCGGCGTCCAGGGTCTGACCGGATTTGAGGACGATACCGTTCTCGGAGAAATGAGCGATGTGATCGGTGACCATATCGGCCTTGCCGGAGCGCAATGCCTTGAAGAAATCACCGTCCGGAGCGGCACAGAGTCGCTGCTCCCAGGGATTGTAGGTTGGGGTCAGGTGGCGCGGGTCGATGCTCGGCCCGGCCTTGCGACGCATGTGGCGGAGCATGATCTTGCGCATCGCGTTCGGCCACCGCATGGACGCCAGGTAGAGGCCGCGCTGGAACAGGATGTTGCGTTTGCGAGCCAGGTTGAAGACAACTTTTTTGGGCAGGATCTTGTTCAGCGCCATGGAGATCTTGTCGGTGTCCGGCATGGCCATGATGTAGCTTGGTGAGCGCTGGAGCATGGTGACGTGACCGGCTTTATCGGCCATGGCGGGCACAATGGTCACCGCGGTCGCACCACTGCCGATCACCACGACTTTCTTGCCGCTGTAGTCGAGATTTTCCGGCCAGAACTGGGGGTGGATGATTTCGCCCCGGAAGTTTTCCTCGCCGTCGAAGGTTGGCCGGTAGCCGTGGTCGTAGTTGTAGTAGCCAGCGCAGCTGAGCAGAAAATGGCAGGTAAACTGCCGGGTTTCGCCGGTCTTCTCGTGGGTGGCGGTGACCGTCCATTGCTGGCGTGCGCTCGACCAGTCCGCATCGGTGATGCACAGGCCGTACTGGACTTTTTCTTCCAGCCGGAACTCCCTGGCGGTTTCCTGAACGTAGTCGCGGATGTCGCCACCTTTTGCCAGTACCTGATCGGAGTACCATGGCTTGAAGTTGTAGCCAAAGCTGGCCATGTCCGAGTCAGAGCGAATGCCCGGATACTTGAACAGATCCCAGGTGCCGCCCATTTTTTCGCGGCGCTCGAGAATGGCCATCGTCTTCTGCGGGTATTCCCGGGCTATGTGGCAGGCACTGCCAATGCCTGACAGGCCGGCGCCAATGATGATCAGGTCATAGTGTGGCGTCGTCATGCGCTTCTCCTTGTTATGGGTACTGGCGATACCATGATCGTGCCAAATCCGCGGCTTGACAATATTGCCGGATCTGGACATATTTTTGACAAATCGCGACACCCCGGGTGTCGCCTTGTCCGGCGTTGCTCAGGCCGGACTGAGTCGGTCCGACCGGGCCAGTCAGCAGGAGAGAAGCGTGTCGAGTCTTATCCGGGCCACGAATCTGTGGGGTTATGATGATCTGGTCAGGCGCAAAGGTGGCGATCCGCTGCCGCTGCTTGCCCGCTACCACATACCGCCGGCGGAGCGGCGTGATGACCAGTCTTTTCTGGTGTTCCGGGATCTGACCGCGCTGCTGGATGATACCGCCCGGGAACTGGACGACCCCGCGTTCGGTATGATGCTGGCACGATATCAGGGCATGGATATTCTGGGACCGGTCTCGGTGATTGCCCGCAGTTCGCTGACCGTTGGCGACGCCATCAGCAACATTGCCCGCTACCTGCACCTGCACTGTCCGGCGCTGTCGATGGCCCTGTCGCGGGTGACGCTGGCGGGCCGCCCGGTGATCAGGTTCGTTTTCATGATCGACGAAGAAGGCGGTGGTTACCGGGCGCAGTCCCAGGAGCTGAGCCTGGCCAACGCGAAGCAGGTCATGCGACTGCTGTGCGGCGATGATTTCAGGCCACTGTCGGTGCATTTCCGTCACGCGCGCCTGGCAGACGAAGCCGCCTACGGACAGGTTTTTGGCTGTGAGGCATGCTTTGAACAGGACTGGTGTGGCTTTTACCTGCCGGTCTCGATGGTGGCCATGCCGCTTTCAAGCGCGGATCACCAGACCTGGCAACTGGCTGAAAGTTACCTGGAGGCCCAGCAGGCGCCGAATGCCAATACCCTGTCCGAAGATGTGGTCCGGCTGATCAATACGCTGCTGCCGACCGGCCAGTGCAGCAGTGGCGCGATCGCCTCGCACCTGTCCCTGCACAAACGTACCCTGCAACGCCGGCTGGCGCGAGAGGGGGTTACCTACGAGCAGCTGTTTATCAATGAGCGGATCAGGCTGGCCCGGCAGTATCTGATGGAGCCCAACCTGGGTTTCAGCCAGATCACCGGTCTGCTGGGGTACTCGGAACAGTCGGCGTTTAACCGTGCCTGCCGGGACTGGTTCGGGGTGACGCCGACAGTCTACCGGAGACAGACGCTTGCGCAGGTTCGCGAACCGGGACAGGCCGGTGCCGTTTGAAAGCCAGACACGACAGCAACGCGGCGACGCCATGAACCGATATCGGGTGTTATCGCTGACGGCCAGCCTGGCCGCCCTGGTGGTCAGTGGGGGCGCCCTTGCCGGACTGTGGGCCAGCACGGCAGCGCCGTTGGCGCTGACGCTTGGCGGTGCAACCCTGGCCCTGCTGCTGATCAACAGCGGTCTGATTCTGCGCCGGGTTTATCAGGCCACATCCCCGATGGTCTGCCGGCAAATCGCCTGGTTGTGTCTGCTGTCCATGGGGCTATGTATCGCCGGCGATGTCGTCAATTTCAATATCCCGCAGACCTATTATCGGCACGGCAGCGTGATCAGGCATGACTACCTGGCAGACTCCGTGCTCTTTTTCGGCCCTGGCTACCTGCTGCTTCTGGTGGCGGTTCTGAAAGCCGTCCGATTCTCCGGAACCGTTGGGTATGCGGGTATGTGGGCCTGCCTGGGGGTATCGCTTGCGGCCGGTGCTGTGTCGTTCCTGTCCCTTTATCTGCCGGGCACGGGTGCCTACGTCGGCATCACGACCGGTCTTTACAGCATGCTGATTACCGCCGTCGGGGGCAGCGGCGTGTTGCTGCTGGTGTGCTATGGAGCGTTCCGGGCGCCGGCTGGTATCCGGGCCGTAAGCCTGGGGCTCGTTCTGGCCACCGCAGCGGATGCGGTGATCGGTGCGTTCTGGCTCTACGGTAACGGCGGCGAGGGATTTTTTCCGATTGCCCGGGACGTCAACTGGGTGCTTTACATCGCGTCCCAGTCCCTGGTCATTCAGCTACCGCTGGTGATGATCCGATACGGGCAGGCGCGAGAAGGGGACAGGGGACGCTAGCTGAGGCGGGCAGCGGTGCGCCCGGCGCACGCCGGAACGCATCACTGACGACGGGAGTCGTGCGGCGTTTAGCCGGCCGATGACGACTCGTAGCTGTCGATGATCTTGAACAACTGGTCCTTGAGAATCAGGCGCTGCTTCTTGAGATCTTCAAGATGCTCGTCGGAGGTATTTTCAGCGCCGGTTTCAAAGCGGTGAACCTCGGTTTCTACCTCGTGGTATTCCTCGTAAAGGCGCGCGAAGTGGTGATCGTGGGTCTTCAGGTGATGAATCGCTTCTTTTGACTCGGGCTTGTCATGAACCAGGTCGTGCTTTTCGACAGGCATGTAGGGAACTCCCTGAACCGGCGTGAATGTGACTGATTCGATCTTCAACGCTCAGGCTACTCGGATTTGCATCTGGGTCAATCCGCAGGAGTGCCTAGCTGGAGTGCCTGGAAGAACGTCGACCGGAAACGGGCTGGCGTTTTAACCGCATACCGACCGGCGTATGGTTGAAATCACGCCGGCCCGGGTCGTTGCGGCCCGCCAGGGCCGGTGTTTCTGTCCGTTTCCATAATCAGAGGAGTCTGAGTGATGCCTGATGATCGAAGGGTTGCCCTGGTGACCGGCGGCGCCCACGGTATCGGCCGTGGTATTGTGGCCTGCTTGCTCCGGGAGGGCTGGCGAGTCGCCTTTGTCGATCTGGATGACGGTGCCGGTCGGGACGTTGCCGCCGCCTCCGGCAGCGCTGCGGATGTCCTTTTTGTCCACAGCACGGTCGCGAACGAGGGCGACGTGGAGTCCGCCGTACAAACGGTGATCGACTGGAGCGGCCGGCTGGACGCCCTGATCAATAACGCGGGTCTGGCCGATCCGGTGACGGGGGCGGTGGAAAACCTGTCGCTGGAGCAATGGCAGAAACGGCTGGATGTGAACCTCACCGGGCCGTTCCTGATGACCAAGCACGCAGTACCGCACCTGCGCCGGACCCGGGGAGCCATCGTCAACATCGCCTCCACCCGCGCTTTGCAGTCCGAAGCCGACACCGAAGCCTATGCCGCCACCAAGGGTGGCCTGGTTGCCCTGACCCATGCCCTGGCGGTCAGCCTGGGCCCGGAGATACGGGTCAACTGCATCAGCCCCGGGTGGATCGATACCCGGGAAGCCGAGGCTGGCCAGGCGCTGGCTCCACTGAGCGCGGCGGACCATAACCAGCACCCGGCCGGCCGGGTAGGTCGGCCCGAGGATGTGGCCAGCCTGGTGCACTACCTGATGTCGCCCGCGGCCGCGTTCATCACCGGGCAAAACGTCGTGGTTGATGGCGGCATGGTGCGTAAGATGATTTACGAGGAGTAGGGCAGACCGACTTTGCCAGCCCCGCCATGGGATGGCGGTCATTCCAGTCGGACCGGAGACGGACACAGGGTTCCGCAATTTGTCGGGTGGGCATGCGCAAGGGTGGAGGCCGAGATCGGGATTTGCCATACGCGCATTGCCTGAAAGGCACGGTCGCCGACCATAACATGTTGAACGCTCTTTGAGCTCGGGTGATGAAGCGATCACTGGCGAATGCCGCGGTATCCGTGATCGGTTGGCATTTTGTTATCGGCGATGCAGTCGAGCAAACGGCGCTAAGG
>JAWVWU010000047.1:0-9745 GCA_033723595.1 Marinobacter sp.
CCGGCGGAAAAAACGATCAGGTCGGTTTCCAGATGGTGGTCGTCGCCGAACTCCATACGCAGGCGACGCTCCCGGCCCGGAACGATGGCTTTGGTCGCGGTGTTGGTGTGCACCTGCACCCCGAGCGCCTGGATTTTGTCCTTCAGCAGCGCGCCGCCGTCGGCATCCAGTTGCACCGGCATCAGGCGCGGTGCGAATTCCACCACATGAGCCTCAAGCCCGAGACTCTTGAGGGCGTTGGCCGCTTCCAGGCCGAGCAGCCCACCGCCGACCACCACGCCGGTGTGAGCGCCCTCGGCACTGGCGCGGATGTCGTCCAGGTCCGCCAGCGTGCGATACACCAGGCAGTGGGGCTGATCGTTGCCGGCGATGGGCGGGACGAACGGGTAGGAGCCGGTCGCCAGCACCAACTGGTCGTAATCATAACGGCCGTTATCAGTCACCACTTGCTGCTGCGCCCGGTCGATGCCGACAACGGCCTCGTTCAGGCGCAATTCCAGCCCGTTGTCGGCGTACCAGTCGGGGGTGCTCATGGCCAGATCATCGTGGGTGGCATCGCGGAAATAGTCCGACAGATGCACCCGATCGTAGGCCAGCAGCGGCTCCTCTCCGAATACCGTGATGCGATAATCGGCGGCACTGGCGGTGGCGGCAAACTGTTCGAGAAAATGGTGACCGACCATGCCATTGCCAATCACGATCAGGTTTTTCTTGCTCATAAGTGAAGTCTCTCTTCGGGTCGCGTCAGGTCGGTGAGTTCAGGCCAGGGCTTCGCAGTACGCTTGCCCGAACGCGAGGTTGGCCCGGTCAGCCGACACATCGTCCGCTTGCCGGATGCGTTGGGTGTACCAGGGACCGTCGTCGGTGATGCCGAATAGCACCGCGCCGGTCAGGCGCTGGTTGCGAATCAGTAACCGGCAATAGCGGTTGGTCTCGTAGTCCTGCCAGACCACGGATTCGGTACCGTGATCGGCATCGGTCTGGCCACAGGAAAATATCGGTATGCCACTGATTTTCAGCCGCGTGGGCACCACCGACGGGGTGTAACGAGGGGCGCGATGCCGGTCGCAGTCCGGCGCCGCCAGCACCTGTGCCAGCACGCTGGCCTGCTGATACCCCGGTTCCACCAGACCACTGGTGGCGTCGCCAACCTGAGCACACTCGCCCAGCGCGAAGATGGCGTCGTCACTGGTTCTGAGCTGGCTATCCACCCGCACTGCCCGGTCACAGGCCAGGCCGGCAGTACTCGCCAGTTCTGTGTTGGGTGTAATACCGGCGGCAATCACCACCAGGTCGGTACTGATCAGTGTGTCGTCATCGAGCTGGACCGACCGGATGCGATCTCTGCCCAGCAAGGCGATGGGTGCGGTGTCGGTGAGGATGGTCAGGCCCCGCTCAGTCAGCGCCGCCTTGAGCAGTTCACCACCGGTGGCGTCGAGTTGACGATTGAGCAGATGGGGCCCCCGATGCAGGACGGTCACGTCCATGCCACGCTGGCGCAGCCCTTCGGCTGCTTCCAGTCCCAGAAAACCGCCACCGACCACCACAGCACGCCGATGTTGCCGGCTCAGCGTGATCAGGGTTTGGGTATCCTGCAGATCACGGAAGCCCAGCACGCCCTCCAGTGATTCACCGGCCAGACCAAGGCGGGCAGACCGAGACCCGGTGGCGAGCACCAGGCGATCGTAGGTTTCCACGTGGCCGCCCTCGGTCAGGACTTCACGCCGGTTGCGATCAATCCGCAAAACCGGATCGCCGCGATGGAGCTCAATACCCTGCTGCCGAAACCAGTTGTCTGGCTTCAAGGCGAGGCTGTCGGCGTCGGAATCGCCGGCCAGCACCGACGGCAGCAAAATCCGGTTGTAGGCGATGGTGGGCTCGGCGCTGATCACCACGATCCGGTTGTACCCGTGCCGGTATTTTCCGAGGCACTCCAGCAGTCGCTGGGCGACCATGCCATGGCCGCAGATCACCAGTTTTTTCGATGCCATCTGTCCAGCTCCCAAAAAAAAACCGGATCACCCCATCCCCTGGGGGAAGTGGTGATCCGGCGCCAATGCCAACAACGATGTTCTGATGGTCCGGTCGTCCATAACCGGGACGGTCATCCTTACTTTTCACTTAGCGATTACTGTGCCAAAAAATAATGCCGGTTGATTTCGTTGAAAAAACTATAAATCCAGTCAGTTATAATCCTGCTCCCGGCTTATGGCGGCTCCGGCGTGCCCTGTCCTGGGTCACGCCGACCGATTCGTGCACCCAACTTGCACGGTTCAGGCGATCGCCCGCTGCTGTTCGGCACGGGCCGACTCGTTGTCGACGTCTGCAGCAGCGCTCCGGGCCGGTGGCTGATCCGCCGTCGTGACAGCCGATGACGTCGCAGAGTCGGTGGTGGACGTATCGGTGTCCTGCGAGGGCGCGGTGCCGGCATCGGCCGGGCCTTTGCCCGGGAACGTCTGTTTTTCATAAAGGAACGACAGCACAGCCTGGCGCAGGTGCACATAGGTGTCATCGTCGGCCAGCGCGACCCGGTTGCGCGGACGCGGCAGGTCGACGATCAGCTCTTCACCCACGGTGGCCGCCGGGCCGTTGGTCATCATCACAATGCGGTCAGACAGCAGAACCGCCTCGTCGACGTCGTGGGTAATCATGATCACGGTGCTGTTGAGATCCTGTTGAATGCGCATCAGGGCATCCTGCAGGTGAGCCCGGGTCAGGGCGTCGAGTGCGCCAAAGGGCTCGTCCATCAGCAGCACGCTCGGCTTCATCGCCAGCGCCCGGGCGATACCCACCCGTTGCGCCATGCCCCCGGAGATTTCCCCGGGCCGCTTGTTGGCCGCATGATCCATATTGACCAGCGCCAGGTTGTGGAGGATCCAGTCCCGTTTTTCGCGGCGGTTCATGGTCTTTCGAAATACCTGACTGACCGCCAGATCAACGTTTTCATAAACGGTCAGCCAGGGCATCAGGGCGTGATTCTGGAACACCACCGCGCGCTCGGGACCCGGTGAATTCACTTCCTGGCCGTCGAGTACACAGCCGCCACGACTGGCCTGAAGCAGCCCGGCGACGATATTCAGCACGGTGGATTTGCCGCAGCCGGAGTGGCCGATCAGGGAGACAAATTCTCCCTTGCGAATTTTCAGATTGATACGGTCCAGCGCCACAAAGGCGCCGTCCGGGGTATCGAACGACATGGTGACGTCAGTCAGTTCGAGATGGGCTTTACTCATGATGGCTTCTCCTGAGCTGTCCTTGAGGGCGGTAGCACCACCGGATCGGGGGTTGACCTTATTCGTTCCAGGCGACTTTCTTCTGGATCATCAGCATGATCCGGTCCAGCGCAAAGCCGATGAATCCGATGGCAAACACCGCCACCATGATCCGGCTGAGTGACTCGCTGCTGCCGTTCTGGAACTCATCCCAGACGAATTTTCCAAGCCCGGGATTCTGGGCCAGCATTTCGGCGGCGATCAGGACCATCCAGGCGATTCCCAGCGAGACACGAAGCCCGGCGAAGATCATCGGAATGGCTGAAGGCAACACGACCTTGCGGGTGTGGGTCCAGAACGACAGCTGCAGTACCCGCGACACGTTCAGCAGGTCCGGATTGACCGCAGAGACTCCCACGCTGGTATTGATCAGAGTCGGCCACAGGCTGCACAGGGTGACGGTGATCATTGACGTCACGAAGGCCTTTTCAAACATCGGGTCTGCACTGACGTAGGTGGCGGAGACCACCATGGTGACCAGCGGCAACCAGGCCAGGGGCGACACCGGTTTGAAAATCTGGATCAGCGGATTAACCGCCGATGAGAAATGTCGGTTCAGACCGATCAGAATACCCAGCGGCACCGCGATCAGTGTTGCCAGCAGAAAACCCGCCAGCACGGTGATCAGACTGGTGCCAATCTGGTCCACGAAGGTGGGCGCACCAGGGTAGTCGCGGATTTTGGTCACGGCATCCGGATCTTTCGCGAGGATTCGGGCGTTGCGTTTCTCCTGCATGGTAATGAACTGGTCGGCCCGCTGGCGCTGGTTGACGTGCTCCTGCCACAGCTGGCCGGCCTGCTTCCAGACATCGCCCGGGCCCGGAAAGGCACCCAGTGAGGTCTGGATCTGGGGTGCTGTCAGTTGCCAGAACACCAGAAATACCGCGATACCCAGGCTGGGCAGCAGCAGTTGGCGCCCGGCTTCAGCCGCCCGTTTGCGAGTCAGTTGGCCGGCCAGGGCGCGGAGCAAGGCCGTCAGCCCGGGCAGTCGGTCGGTATCAGTCTTGGCGATGCTCGTCATCTTCGTGCTCCTGGCCAGATGGTGTTAATAATCCGTACGTGAGTTAGCGAACAGGTCTTTGCAAAACACGCTGTTGATACATCCCTGTACGCTCGGGCTTCGCCATCCATGGCTACGCACGGTTTTGCAAAGACCTGTCCGCTTGGGTTGTTGCCTATTCGTACAGGTGGATTGATGGTCTGGTCACGGCATTTCCTGACCTTTCAGACCAATGGCAAAACTGTCGATGTAGGCGTTGGGCTTACGGGGCGTAAAGGCCACGCCGTCAATCAGCTTGCCCTGCCCGGGTCGGGCGAAATTTTCGGCATCCAGGTCCGGGAAATCCTGCGCACTGAGCGTGCCATCGTCGATCAGTGAACGCGCCGCTTCCTTGTAAATATCCGCGCGATATACCTTGGCTGCGGTTTTCATATACCAGTCATCCGATTTGGCTTCGGCGATCTGGCCCCAGCGGCGCATTTGGGTGAGGTACCAGATGGCATCGGAGGGATAGGGATAGGTCGCGTAATAACGGAAGAACACGTTGAAGTCCGGCACCTTGCGGACATCGCCTTTTTCATACTCGAAGGTGCCAGTCATCGAGTTGGCGATGACTTTTTCATCGGCGCCGACGTAGTTGGACCGGGCCAGCATCTTCACGGCTTCCTCGCGGTTGGCATTGTTATTCTCATCCAGCCAGTGAGCGGCCCGGATCAAGGCTCGCAGCAGGTGCAGATGGGTGTTGGGGTACTTGTCGGCCCAGGCTTCGGTGACGCCAAACACTTTCTCGGGGTTGTTGGGCCAGATTTCATAGTCGGTCACCACGGGCACACCAATGCCCTTGAATACGGCTTGCTGGTTCCAGGGCTCGCCGACGCAGTAACCCTGGATGGTGCCGGCTTCCAGGGTGGCCGGCATTTGCGGTGGCGGGGTGACCGACAGATAGACATCCGCCTGCAGGGTGCCGCTGGTGTCGCCACGCTGGGGCGCATAATAGCCGGGGTTGAGGCCGCCTGCGGCCAGCCAGTAGCGCAGTTCGTAGTTGTGGGTAGAGACCGGGAAGACCATGCCCATCCGGAAGCGCTCGCCCTTGTCCTTGTACTGTTCAACTACCGGTTTGAGGGTGGCGGCGCTGATCGGGTGTTTGGGTCGTCCGTCCGGGCGGGTGTCCAGCTGCGGTTTCATCACGTCCCAGACATCGTTAGAGACAGTGATGCCGTTGCCGTTAAGGTCCATGCTGAACGCGGTGATGATGTTGGCCTGGGTACCGTAGCCGATCGTCGCGCCCAGGGGTTGCCCGGCGAGCATGTGGGCGCCGTCCAGTTCACCGGTGATGACCCGGTCCAGCAGGACCTTCCAGTTGGCCTGGGCTTCCAGTTCGACAAACAGGCCTTCGTCAATGAAGTAGCCCTGCTCCCAGGCAACCGCCAGCGGCGCCATGTCAGTCAGTTTGATAAAGCCCAGCTTCAGATCCGGCTTTTCCGGCGGGCCGATTTCGGCCTGGGCCATCGTGCTCATGCCGGCCCAGACACAGAGCAGTGTCACAAGGTGTTTCAGTTTCATCGGTCTCTCCCTGGCAGTTTTCTGACCACAAAAAAAACGCCTGCTCCCCGTAGGTCGGGGAGCAGGCGTCAATGCCTGCAGATCATCAGGTTTTAAAAAATCGTCTCTGTAATAATCAAAGCATAGCCCGTGCCAGAATAATTTAATGTTTAAAAACAATGATCTGGTAAGTTACATGGCAAGCTTTCGGGTTGGGCGTGGGTCGTCAGTGCGCGTTTTCAGTGACTCTGCACCATCACCGGGCGAGTGAGCGGACGTGGCTGTTGATCCGTTACAGGCTAGTGGGCCGACTCCAGACGCCAGTCGTGGAGCTGTTCACCTAACAAGCTGTCGCTGGCCACGTTGACAGGACCGTGGCGCCCGTCCAGCAGGAAGGGCTGGCGGTGGCGCCCTTCGGTTTTGCCGTCAATTGCCGGCGCATCAAGTCCGATCGCGCTGGCCGCGCGGCGAAAAAGCTCGGGTTGTACGATGTCCGCCAGCGCACCGGTCGACACCGATTGCAACTGCCCCCAGCGCACCAGTCGGGTCGCCAGCCAGTGAGCCTGTGACAGCCAGGGAAAGTTGGCGGATTGCCTGAAGAAATGCTGGTTCAGCAGGGGGTGGAACAAGCTGAACGGGTGTTCGTCGAGGGCTTCTATTTGACGTCCCAGGTAGTGTTCCCGGGCCAGGGTTTTGCGCAATGCCAGATGGTGGTCGGGATCATCGAGCCAGCGACAGGCCTTGAGCAGCGCGCAAATGAGCCGCTGATGGATTGTCGGATGCTGGCCCGCCCAGTCACCGCGCATACCGAGGACTTTCTCGGGGGCATTCTGCCAGATCTGGTGCCCCGAGTGCAGGATGCGTCCCAGCTGGCGATACTCCAGAAGACTGTTCCAGGGCTCGCCGACGCAGCAGCCCTCGATCGCATCGGCGCGGAAGGCATCCATCATCTGGTCCGGCGACACCGGAATGATCTGCACATGGTGATGGGCATCGTCGCAGGCCGTCGCCAGCCAATCGCGCAGCTGCAGGTCATGGCTGGACCAGGGTGCGACCGATGCGAGCTGGATCGGTTTGCCTCTGGACCGTGCCAGGTCAATCAACGCCCGGGCCGAACCCAGCGGGTCAGAGCGGGAGACGCCGGCGGCGGCCAGCACATCGAACAGCCGGTTGCCCAGCGTCACGCCATTACCGTTACGGCTCAACACCATGCCGGTGACCACCGGCACAGAGGGCCGGTCGTCGGCCAGGGCCATCGCCAGCGGCATCGGTGCCAGCATCTGGGCGCCGTCCAACAGGCCAAAAGTCACTTTGTCACGAATGGACGCCCAGGAACCTTCCCGGACCAGTTCAACGGCCAGCCCCTCGGCGTCAAAAAAGCCCAGCTCGTGGGCCATGATCAGCGGTGCGCTGTCGAGCAGCGGGACAAAACCGAGTCGGATGTGAAAGCCCGAATGTCGGTGCAGCTGAACGGGGTTGGTCATGGCGTTGTCGGTCTCCCGGTGACGTCCTCAGGACACGCGGCGATAGCGGTCGTCGCCGGCTCGGCGCTGTCGGTCCTGTGGCGGCGCCAGACGGTCGATCACCCGTTGGGCGATCACCGCCAGGCGCTCACTCTGATCCATGGCGGCGCCGCGCAACAGCTTGAAGGCGGCGTCTTCATCGCAGCCCTCGTGTTTACAGATCAGCCCTTTGGCCCGCTCGATCAACTTGCGGTCTTCGAGGGCGCTGCGGGTCTGGGCGAGCTCATCACGGAGCGACTGGAATGCCTCGAAGCGGGCCACGGCGGTATCGATAATCGACCGCACGCGATCCGGCTGGAGTCCGTCGACCACATAAGCCGTTACACCGGCTCTTACGGCTGCCTGTATGGTGCTGCGGTCGCCGGATTCGTTGGCAAAAAAAACGATCGGTCGGGGTGCATGGGCGTTGAGCGTGCTCATGTTTTCCAGCGTATCGCGATCGGGCAGATCCATGTCGATGATGACCATGTCCGGTTCATCCCGGGCAACGGCAGCGGTCAGGCCGGTCGCATCGGGGCGCTGGCTGATCACCTCGTGACCTTCAAGCTGAAGCGCGTTGCGGACCAGAGCGGCGCGATCAGTGTCCTTGTCGATCAACAGGATACGAAGTGGATCGGATGAAACCATGGGTGTTTCCTCATTGAACAGAGCAGCCGTCCAGGCTGCATTTTCACCCGGAACTGCAGCAAATTATCGGCCAGTCTGGTGATGTCGTCCGAAATCTCAGGCAGTTAAGGTTATTGTGCGGTCTGGTCGGCACCTGTTTGCGGTGACACTCTGCGCCGATAGTGTGCAGCGTGGGGGTAAACTGCCCCGGTATTGTGCCGTTTGTCCGACCCGCGGGCCGTTACTGACCCGGATTGCCGGGCTGGCCCTGTTATTGCTTCGTGAATGTGTGTTTGCGCAACGGGCCCGCGTTCGTCCGGGCTCGGTTGCGACCATCAACCAGTGACCCACTCTGGCAACGAAGCCCGAACGGTCCCGTGATGGAGGCGCCGGTTTGCGCGCTCTGTGACGGTGCCGGGCGGGCTTTTTTTATGGCCGGGCGATGGGCAACCTGATCAGGAGCGCCTGTGACAAGCCAAGCCAGCCCGCATGAACCCGACTGCCGTACGACCTGCCCCTACTGCGGAGTGGGCTGCGGCGTGCTGGCCACTGCAGGCGCCACGACGGCGGTTTCCGGTGATCCGGAGCATCCGGCCAATCTGGGGCGACTCTGCGTCAAGGGTGCCAGTCTGCACGAAACCACGGGTTTGCGGGGGCGTTTGCTGCACCCGAGACTGGCTGGCGAGACCGTGAGCTGGGACCGGGCGCTGCAGGCATCCGCCGATGCCATCCGCGCCTCGGTGGTGCGTTACGGACCTGAGTCGGTTGCCTTCTACCTGTCCGGTCAGTTGCTCACGGAAGACTATTACGTGGCCAACAAGCTGGCGAAAGGGTTTCTGCGCACGCCCCACGTGGACACCAATTCCCGTCTGTGCATGTCGTCGGCGGTGGCCGCACACAAGCGTGCGTTCGGGGCCGATGTGGTGCCCGGCTGCTATCAGGATCTGGAACTGGCGGATCTGCTGGTGCTGGTTGGCAGCAACACCGCCTGGAACCACCCGGTGCTCTACCAGCGCATGAAGGCCGCCGCCCGCGATGGCCGGCGGGTGATCCTGATCGATCCCCGCGCAACCGCCACCGCCGAGCTGGCGGATCTGCACCTGCGCCTGCGGCCGGGTACGGATACCGTGCTGTTCAATGGCCTGCTGGTCTGGCTGGCGGACCACGGAGGTCTGGATCAGGGCTACATCGACGCCCACTGTTCGGGATTTGAAGCAGCGATCGCCACCGCCCGCCAAGCCGCACCATCAACGGCCGATGTGGCCCGTCAGTGTGGTCTGACGAATGCGGACGTGATCGAGTTCTATCAGGCCTTTACCGCAACGCAGCGGACGGTCACGGCCTTCTCCCAGGGGGTCAATCAGTCCTCGGCGGGAACCGATAACGGCAATGCGATCATCAACTGTCACCTTGCCACCGGTCGGGTGGGCACGGCCGGGGCGGGTCCGTTCTCGGTCACCGGGCAGCCCAACGCCATGGGGGGCCGCGAGGTGGGTGGCCTGGCGAACACGCTGGCCGCTCACATGGACTACCAGTCGGACGCGGATCAGGCGCTGGTCAAGTCGTTCTGGGGCGTTGATGAACTCGCCGCGGGGCCGGGTCTCAAGGCCGTGGATCTGTTTGAGGCGGTGCATCGCGGGCAGATCAAGGTCATCTGGATTATGGCGACCAATCCCGCGGTGAGCCTGCCTGACTCGGCCCGGGTTCGCGAGGCGCTGAGCCGCTGCCCGACGGTCATCATGTCCGATTGCATGGCCGACACCGACACCGGTGCTTACGCCGACATCCTGCTGCCGGCGGCC
>JAWVWU010000048.1:0-9687 GCA_033723595.1 Marinobacter sp.
GTGATCGACAGCCCGAGCCCGGTGCCGTTGGCCCGACCGCTTATCATGGGGAAGAACACGTTCTGCAGCAGGTCATGGGGTATACCGGGACCGTTATCGATGACGTCGACACGACAGACCAGGCGGTAGCGATGGTGGCCAATGGTAAACTGCCGGAGTGCACGGGTACGGAACGTGATGGTTGGCTGTTCAGTGGCACTGTCCCGGTCACTCTGCTCAAACGCCGCTTCCATGGCATTGCGGGCGATATTCAGGAAGGCCTGGATCAGTTGCTCTTTGTCGCCGTCGAGCTCTGGCAGGCTCGGATCATAGTCCCGTTCAAACTGCAGGCGACCGCGACTCTCCGCTTCAAGCAGCGTTTTTACCCGTTCCAGCACTTCATGGACATTCGTGGGGGCCAGTCGCAGTGCGCGGTTGGGGCCGAGCATGCGATCGACCAGACCCCGCAGCCGGTCGGCTTCATCAATGATGACCCGGGTATACTCTTTCTGGCCCTCGTCGCTCAGTTCGCGGTCCAGTAGCTGTGCCGCACCTCGTATGCCGCCCAGCGGATTCTTGATTTCGTGTGCCATGCCCCGAACGAGCGTGCGCGTGGTTTCGTGCTGGGAAATAATATCCTCTTCCCGGCTAATCCGAATCAGTCTGTCACGCGGCTGAATCTCAAGGAGCAGTCCTGATGGCTCAGGACCGTAGGGCGTAACGGAGTAATCGACAGTAAAGTGCGAGCCCGTGACGAGTTTGAATTCGGCTTCGCGTTTTGTGTACGAGTGTCCGTTTCCCGCTGCCGCATGCAAGGTCTCCAATGCTTCGGCCGACTCGACAAACAGATCACAGACCGGTGCCTCGCGAACTCGGGTCAGGCTGGTTTCGAGCAAACTTTCAGCCGCCGGGTTGAGATAGTCGATTCGCAGCGACGGATTCAGAACGAGCACGGCCGTTGTCAGGTTATCCAGTATGTGCTTGTATCCTGCGGTCATCGCCATCATCGTCCCCACGTTGTCTATTGATATCTGCAAAAAGCGAACCAGATTGGCCTGATCCGTCAGCGAATGCCTCTTTTTCAGTCAGGAGACCACTGGCGTGGGGCCTTTGCTGGCGGGTGCTGGTGCAAACGGCCGGCGCTATCGTGTCGGAGAAGGTTCGAGCGCCCCTTACAGGCACACAGTGTGGCGCTGTTATGAGGCAAATGCACTAATACAGTGCGTTTGGCGCGAGTGGGGTGAGCGATTGGTGGGCGATGGAGTAGCGGCGGGCGCGTTTTGCCTGTCGGCTGTGCGGTTCAGTTGAGTACGGAAGGCCGGTGAACCGTAAAGGTTATGCTGTCTCCGGTCGTGACCGGGCGCCCCTTGGCGTCGACCACGTTCACCTGGGCATTGTGTGTGCCGCGAAAAACGTTACGCACCGTGAATGTGCCGTCTGCGCTTTGCCCGACGGGTTGCCCATCAAGCGTTACCTCGAACTGGTGACCGTTCTGAAGCGCAGGGCTGCTGGTGACCTGAAAGGCAATATCGCCGTTACCGCTGTAGAAAGCCTGGTTGTTTTCGGGTGCCGTGAACGTAACCTTGCTGTACAGGCTGTCTGTCTGGTTGCTGGCCGGTTTGGGCTCGGGTGCCGAGCCTGCCTGGACGTCTTTCATCTTGGGCAGTGTGACGGTGGTGACGGGCTTTACCTCGACCGTTTCGGCGCCTTTGCTGGGTTTGTCGGAGAAGGTGACGTTGCCCTGGCTGTCAACGTGACGGTAGACCTCTGCGCTGGCGGTCATGGATAGCGAGGTCAGGGTTGTTATCAGAAACAGTCCGAGTACTTTCATTCCGGGGCGCCTGTGCCAATCGTTTGGTTCATTATCGGCAGGGGGTCGATGCAATGCAATCCTGCTCCGACGGTACCTGATTACAAGCGGTTAATACCGGTGGGGCAGGCTGAACCTGCGGGCTGACGACATGGATGGGGCGGCCAAAAAAAAGCCCCGCACGTGGCGGGGCCTGGTCTGCACGGACGTCCGAGGGACGGTGTTTAGACCGAGTAGTAGAGCTCGAACTCAACCGGATGCGTGGTCATGTTCAGACGCTCGACTTCCTGACGCTTCAGGTTGATGTAACCACCGATCATGTCTTCGGTGAATACGCCACCACGGGTCAGGAATTCGTGATCGTTTTCCAGCACGTCCAGCGCTTCCTGCAGCGTTTCACAGACGGTCGGGATGTTCAGCGCTTCTTCCTTCGGCAGGTCGTACAGATCCTTGTCCATGGCATCGCCCGGGTGGATCTTGTTCTGGATGCCGTCAAGGCCGGCCATCATCATGGCTGCGAACGCCAGGTACGGGTTGGCAGACGGATCCGGGAAGCGAACTTCGATACGACGTGCTTTCGGGCTGTTCACGTACGGGATACGGATCGACGCGGAACGGTTGCGGGCCGAGTAGGCCAGCATGACCGGTGCTTCAAAGCCAGGAACCAGACGCTTGTAGCTGTTGGTCGATGCGTTGGTGAATGCGTTGATCGCCTTGGCGTGCTTGATGATGCCGCCGATGTAGAACAGCGCTGTTTCACTCAGGCCAGCGTAGCTGTCACCGGCGAAAATGTTCTGGCCACCTTTGTTCAGTGACATGTGAACGTGCATACCGGAGCCGTTGTCGCCAACAACCGGCTTGGGCATAAACGTAGCCGTCTTGCCGTAAGCGTGTGCGACGTTGTGAACGCAGTATTTGAGAATCTGTACTTCGTCAGCTTTCTTGACCAGCGTGTTGGCGCCAACGCCGATTTCGCACTGGCCGGCAGTGCCGACTTCGTGGTGGTGTACTTCAATTTCCAGACCCATGGATTCCATGGCTGCACACATGGCGCCACGCAGATCGTGCAGACTGTCGACCGGCGGAACCGGGAAGTAGCCGCCTTTGACGCCCGGGCGGTGACCGATGTTGTTGCGCTCGAAGTCTTCGCCGGATACCCAGGCTGCTTCCTCGGAGTAGAGTTCGTACATGGCGCCCTGCATGTCGGTCTTCCACTTCGCGGAATCGAACACGAAGAACTCCGGCTCTGGACCAAACAGCGCACCGTCGGCGATGCCGGTGGATTTCAGGTATTCTTCGGCGCGGCGGGCAACAGAGCGGGGGTCACGCTCGTAACCCTGCATAGTGGAAGGCTCCACGATGTCGCAGGTGATGTTGACCGTGGTTTCTTCGGTAAACGGATCCAGAACCGAGCTGGTGTCGTCTGGCATCAGGATCATGTCGGATTCGTTGATACCCTTCCAGCCGGCAATCGACGAGCCGTCGAACATCTTGCCGTCGGAGAAGAAATCCTCGTCCACTTCCGATGCCGGGATGGTCACGTGCTGCTCTTTACCGCGGCTGTCCGTGAAGCGCAAATCGATCCATTTGGCTTCGTGTTCTTTAATCAGGTCAATCGTCTTCGACATTGTGGATGCTCCGTAGTGTTGCCCGCGAAAGCGGGTGAATTCGGTATTCTTGTTGCCGGACCGGGCGGTCGTCCACAGTGATGGCTGCGGCTCCTTTGATCCGACCTGTCTGTCAGGTCTGCGCAGCTTAACAAAAGTGTTGCCGGCTTTCCTGTCAAATCGGCTGAGATTTTCAAAGCAATCTACTTGCCAGTTTTTGATTCATGCGCCACAAGGGCGCAGTGGCGCGTAATCTGAGCATTTTTGGCGCCTCTACGGGTGGGGAGTTTCACGCCGACCGCAGGAGCAATGCTTCATTATGGTGCAATTAAGGGTCGAAAGCTCTGTTTTGGTGCGAGTCTGTCGCGCCGGCTTTTAAAGGTGGAACAGGCAGCGGCCCGCGCCGGCTTTCACATAGGCACATCTCTACATAGTTACTGCGGGTAGATTCCGCTATACTGCGCGCCCTCGGTTCCGGTACGCCCGGTATCCCCGTTACTTTTAAAGATTTGAGACGGCATGCGCGTCGTGGTTCAGCCACGGCCAGACGACCCTCTCAGGTCATCACGCATGCCGCAGGAAATTGTTGTGATTGATAAACTTCGTAATATAGCCATCATTGCCCACGTTGACCACGGGAAAACCACACTGGTCGATAAGCTTCTGCGCCAGTCCGGTACGCTGGACCGCAAAGAGCTCGAAAGCGAGCGGGTCATGGATTCCAACGACCAGGAAAAAGAACGTGGTATCACCATTCTGGCCAAGAATACGGCGCTGAAGTGGAACGACTACGACATCAACATCGTTGATACCCCGGGCCATGCCGACTTCGGTGGCGAGGTTGAGCGGGTGATGAGTATGGTGGATTGCGTGTTGCTGGTGGTTGACTCCATCGACGGCCCGATGCCGCAGACCCGTTTTGTGACCCAGAAGGCGTTTGCCGCCGGTCTGCGCCCGATCGTTGTGGTCAACAAGATCGACCGCCCCGGTGCCCGGCCTGACTGGGTGGTGGATCAGGTCTTTGATCTGTTCGATAACCTTGGTGCCACGGATGAGCAGCTGGATTTCCCCATCGTTTATGCCAGTGCACTCAACGGCATTGCGGGTGTCGATCATGAAAACCTGGATGACAACATGGATGCCGTGTTCCAGGCGATCGTTGATCACGTGCCGGCACCGGACGTTGACCCGGATGGCCCGTTCCAGATGCAGATCTCCCAGCTGGATTACAACAGCTTCCTTGGTGTCATTGGCATTGGCCGTATCGCACGCGGCAAGGTCAAGACCAACTCGCCGGTCACCGCGATTGGTGCCAATGGCAAGAAACGCAATGGTCGCATCCTGAAGATCATGGGGCACTCTGGCCTGCATCGGGTTGAGGTGGATGAGGCCCAGGCGGGTGATATTGTCTGTGTGAGCGGTATGGACCAGCTGTTCATCTCGGATACCCTGTGTGATCAGGCCAATGTTGAGGCCCTGCCGCCGCTGACCGTGGATGAGCCCACCGTCTCCATGACCTTCCAGGTCAACGATTCACCCTTCGCCGGCCGGGAAGGCAAGTACGTCACCAGCCGGAATATCAAGGAACGCCTGGAAAAAGAGCTGCTTCACAACGTGGCTTTGCGCGTTGAAGAAGGCGATTCGGCAGACAAGTTCAAGGTGTCCGGACGGGGCGAACTGCACCTGTCGGTGCTGATCGAGAACATGCGCCGGGAGAATTTCGAACTGGCGGTCGGGCGCCCGGAAGTGGTCATCAAGGAAGTGGATGGCGTGAAGCAGGAGCCCTATGAAAATGTCATCGTCGACATTGAGGAGCAGCACCAGGGCCCGATTATGGAGCAGATGGGTCTGCGCAAGGGCGACCTGACGAACATGGTGCCGGACGGCAAGGGGCGGATGCGCCTCGAGTACACCATCCCGGCCCGCGGCCTGATCGGTTTCCGCAACGCGTTCCTCACCATGACGTCCGGAACCGGTATTCTGACCTCGACCTTCAGCCACTACGGCCCGATCAAGCTGGGTGATGTGACAAGCCGTCAGAACGGTGTTCTGGTGTCGATGGCCACCGGCACAGCGTTGACCTATTCTCTGGAAACGCTCCAGAGTCGTGGCAAGCTGTTCCTGGACCCTGGCCAGGAAATCTATGAAGGCCAGCTGTGCGGTATTCACAGTCGTGATAACGATCTTGTCGTCAACCCGACCAAGGGCAAGAAGCTCGATAACATGCGTGCCTCTGGCAAGGACGAAGTGATTGCGCTGGTACCCCCCATCAAGCATACGCTTGAGCAGGCGCTGGAATTCATCGATGACGACGAGCTGGTCGAGGTGACTCCGAAGTCGATTCGGCTGCGCAAGAAGCTGCTGACCGAGAACGAGCGCAAGCGCGCCGGGAAAAAATAACGTCTCGCGGCATTCAACCGTGAATAAAGGCCGGATGAACGCGTTCATCCGGCCTTGTCTTTATGTGGGGTTTGATTTTGTTGTTCCGACCCCGGCACACTCGCGCCGCCATCTCTGCTTTCATCTGTCACCGTCTTCATCCAGAATTCCGGAATAAACCCGATCCGGAGCATGCCATGCTGACTCTCTATCCCGACATAAAGCCCTATGCCGAACATCGGCTGACCGTGGACGAGCCGCACGAGTTGTATCTTGAAGAGAGCGGCAATCCGGATGGCATTCCAGTGCTGGTGGTGCATGGCGGACCAGGTGGCGGTTGCGAAGATTACTACCGCCGCTTTTTTGATGCGGAGCGCTTCCGGATCATACTGATGGATCAGCGCGGTGCCGGGCGCTCGACACCGCTGGCCGAATTACACCGGAACACCACGGCCGATCTGGTGCAGGATATGGAAACGGTAAGACAATTTCTGGGTATTGACCGCTGGCTGTTGTTCGGTGGCAGTTGGGGGTCGACTCTCAGTCTGGTTTATGCCGAAACATACCCGGAACGGGTGTCCGGACTGGTATTGCGCGGCATATTCCTGTGCCGGCCCCGGGATATTCAGTGGTTTTATCAAAACGGCGCCAGCCGGATTTTCCCGGATTATTGGGAAGACTACCTCGCCCCAATCCCCGAGGCTGAACGCGATGACATGGTCTCTGCGTACTATCGCCGTCTGACCAGCGAGAACGAGCTTGAGCAAATCCAGGCCGCCAAAGCCTGGTCCATCTGGGAGGGTCGTTGTGCGACCCTGCACCCCAATCCCCGAGTCGTCGAGCGTTTCGGTCACCCGCATGTTGCCATCGCACTGGCTCGCATCGAGTGCCATTATTTCATGAATCATGCGTTTCTCGAGCCCGATCAGATTCTCCGTGGTGCTAACCGCCTTGACGGCATTCCCGGGGTCATTGTGCACGGTCGCTACGACATGGTGTGCCCCGTGGATAATGCCCTTGCACTCAGTGATGTCTGGAGTGGAGGGGATCTGCGCATCATCCGCGATGCAGGTCATTCCGCCTCCGAACCGGCAATTGTCGATACGCTCATGAGAGCGTGTGATGAGCTTGCGGATCGAATTGAGAGCGATTATCACTAATCGGGTTGCGGCCCCGTTGTCGGGCCGATAGAATCAGCGCCTTCATTGATTACTCAAAATTCAGGGAGTGCATGAAAGGCCTGATCCAGCGTGTAAGCCACGCCAGCGTCCACGTTGGAGACGAAGAAATCGCTGCAATACCGGCCGGCCTGCTGGTGTTTGTCGGTGTCGAGAAAATGGATGACACCGAACACGCCAGGAAGTTGTGTCAGAAGCTGATGGCCTACCGCGTGTTTTCCGACTCACAGGGACGTATGAATCAAAGCGTGATGGATAGCCAGGGCAGTCTGTTGCTTGTGCCTCAGTTTACGTTGGCCGCCAACACGCGATCCGGGACGCGCCCCGGTTTTTCGGATGCAGCACCGCCAGAGAAAGCCCGTCCCCTGTTTGATTTTATGATTGCCGAGGCAAGCGCCGTGTTGGGTAGCGCCCGCGTGGCTGCGGGTCGGTTCGGTGCGGATATGAAAGTGTCACTGGTCAATGATGGGCCGGTGACGTTTCTGTTGGAGGTGCCTTCTGCACCTTAATGGCGCGCTCCTGGTGCCCAGGCCCCGTTGCGGGGCGGATGAATGAGTGGATGTCTTGACAAAGTGAACGCGGTTTATTGTAAGTATCTGAAATTTAATATTTAAAATTGGATTGGCCCTGTATTTGTAGGGATTCGGGTTAACGGGCCGGCTATAAAGCAGGCTGTGGATGCCACAAAACAGACTAAAAAAATCCGGATCAATGTTTGCAAAACAGGCGACATTGTATTAAAACGAGTTCATCATTCAGCGCATTAAGTAAGTGCTGTAAGTGATTGACCGTTAAGGGCTCGGTTGCGTGTATTCCTGGTGAAGCTCGCGAGAAGAAGTCCGGCGGTCGTGCCGCAAGTAGCGCACCGGCAGGTGGGTCTTGCGGGTCAGTGATTAAACTTTGTGGTCATGAGCAAATTGTCATCATAGTGACATTTGAATGACACAGAATTGGGCACGATCCAGCCCGATCACTAAGAAAGCGGGTAGAACCCGCAGCTAAAACCTGAGTTAACTCAAAAAGGAAGACGCAAAATGAAAAAGACGCTCATCGCAACCGCTATTGCAGCTGCATCCCTCTCCGGCGCTGCACTGGCGCAGGAAACCATGTCAGCCTCTGATCTGGCTGCCAAGATGGATTCCATGCCGACTGTATACGGCAACATCCAGCTGGCCTATGTTTACAGCGACATCGACAACGGCGGTTCCAGCTCGCAGCTGGCCGATAACGGCTCCACTATCGGCATCAAGCACAGCCACGAAATCATGCCTGGCCTGACCGGCTTCTTCAAAGCCGAGCTGGAATTCGATGCGGACAGCAAAGCTGGCAACGGCGGCCTGAACGGTTTTGACGAAGCCTACATCGGTGTGGAAGGCGACAACTTCGGTAAGCTGTGGGTAGGTTCAGACGATTCGACCTACGAAACTGCGATTGACGAAATCGCCAACCACTACGAGTATGCCGGCCAGAACATTGGTGGCTCTTACACCACCGGTGAAGGCGACCTGATCCAGTACAGCACGCCGAGCTTCAACGGCCTGAAGCTGCACGGTGCGGTCCAGGTTCGCGGCAGTGGTGATGCCAACAACACCAGCGGCAAGAACTCCTACCCGTACCAGCTGGCAGCGACCTATGAAATGGACGCGCTGGAACTGGCCGTGGCCATGGACTCCAACGACGGTAACACCACTTACTCAAGCAACGCAGTCAACACCAGCAGCGAGAACACCTACGGTGCCCGCGCCAGCTATACCGTTGACAGCCTGCGCGTAACCGGTGAATACCAGCACCGTAAAGATTTCTACGACATGTACGGTCTGATGGGCATCTACGGTATTGGCGCGAACAGCTTCGCCGCTTCCTGGGAGCGTAAGTCTCCGGATGCGAACAACGCCGATGACGTTGACGTGTTCACTCTGCAGGCCCTGCACAACCTGTCTGACAACATGTATGTTTACGTAGAAGGTTACCTGGGCAACGGTGACAACTACCAGGGTCCGAACATGGACCAGCAGACAGACTTTGTCGTTGGTGGTGTTTACTACTTCTGATCAGGCAAACACCTGAACTGAAGCGAGTATCATGAAAAACCGGCAGCCCCTGGGTTGCCGGTTTTTTTGTTTTGTAATGACGGATGAACTGGATCGTGTGCCATGGCGAGAGAGCTGGAAATCAAAATGAGCCTGACGGCCGAGGACCAGGACGAGGCAGCGGACTGGTTGCTGGCGCAACCGGGAGCCTCCGAGGGGGCAACCAACGACCTGGTGAACATCTACTACGACACGCTGGCAGGAGATCTGAATCGTCAGGCCATTGCCTTGCGGGTGCGACAGTCTGGCAATCGTTTTATCCAGACGCTGAAAACTCGTGGCGAGTTTGTCGACGGCGCCCACCATCGCCAGGAGTGGGAGTGGCCTCTTGCCGATGCCCGACTGAATCTCGACCTGATTGCCAGCACGCCTGCCTGTGAGCATATCAACCTGGCGGCATTGCGGCCGATGTTTGAGACTAATTTCCGGCGGCGCACGGTGATGCTCCGGGATGACGCCGCGGAGATTGAATGCGCGCTCGATCGTGGCCACATTGTTGCCGATGGTCGCACGCTCGCGCTCATCGAACTGGAGTTGGAGCTCAAAGCCGGTGCCGACCAGCAGTTGGTGCAGTGGGCCCGCCGAGTGGCTGACCGGGTACCGCTGTTTGTGAATCTGATCAGCAAGGCGGAGCAGGGTTATTA
>JAWVWU010000049.1:0-9632 GCA_033723595.1 Marinobacter sp.
ACCAGGGTACCCAGCATGCCAATCGCCGGAGCCGAGTCGCCGATACCCCGGAACATCCGCTCGGCGGCATCGTAGCGTTCCATGGTCTGCTGGATATCCTGAGTCAGTGCTTCTTCGATCAGCTCCGGCGGATGGCCGTCGACGCACAGGTTGATGCCTTTTTGCAGGAAAGCGTTTCCGGTGTGATGGCTTTCCAGCCCCAGGATGCCCTCCTTGCGGACCAGGCGGGCCAGGGCGCTGACCTCCTGGATCAGGCGGGTCGGGCGTTCGGTCCGTTCCATGAACGCCGTATCAAGGGCCAGGCGAACGGCACTGACCACCGTGGACAGTCGGAACTTGACCAGTGTGACCGCCGCGGTCCCACCCAGCACGATCGCCAGCCCGGGCAGGTTGAGGAAAGTCGCGACCGAGGCGTTCGCCAGCATGGCAAGAACGACCGTCACCACGCCTGCGAGCAGACCCACGAGGGTAAGAATGTCCATGTACAGCCTTTTGTCGGAGAATCTCGTGAAAGAGCACAGACTCAGGATAGCCCAATCCCCGGTCTTCGCCCGCCCGGTCCGCCGGTCAACTGCGCGTCACAGCCGGCCCTAGCTGTTACGATCACGCAACAGGGCGCGCACCGGTACGGTATCCGGCATTACCCCGCGCCAGAGCCAGAACGACTCGGCTGCCTGCTCCACCAGCATGCCCAGACCGTCCAGGGTTGCCAGTGCGCCCTGTTCGGCTGCCCACCGATTGAACGGCGTCTGGCCGGCCGCGTACATCATGTCATACGCACGCGTGGCCGGACCGATCACGGTACGGCTAAGCGGCGGCAAGTCGCCCTGCAGGCTGGCGCTGGTGCCGTTGATGATCAGATCGAACGGCGCGTCGGGCTGCTCGAATCCGCAGGCGATCAGCCGGCCTTCGTCGGCAAACAGTTCGGCCAGCGCCCGGGCCTTGTGCAGGGTTCTGTTGGCGATGGTGACGCTGTCCGGAGCACAAGCCAGCAACGGCGACAACACCCCGCGAACGGCGCCGCCAGCGCCCAGGATCAGAATGCGGGCACCGGCCAGGTCAAGCCCGTGATAGGCCGTGAGGTCTCGTACCAGCCCCGCCCCATCCGTGTTGTCAGCGGTCAGTGAGCCCTTACTGTCTTTGAGCAGGGTATTGGCCGCACCGGCTTTTTCCGCACGCCCGGAGCGCTCAGCGGCCATCTGCCAGGCCTTTTCCTTGAAGGGCACGGTGACATTCAGCCCGCGCCCGCCGCGCTCGAAAAAACCGGCCACGGTGGTCTCGAACTGGTCCACCGGTGCCTGGATCGCCGTGTACTCCATGGTCTGTCCGGTCTGCGCCGCAAAAGCGCTGTGGATCAGCGGCGACAGACTGTGGCTGATGGGGTTACCGATCACCGCGTACAGATCAGTCGTCATGACCCGGCTCCAGCCAGTCCCGGGCGGTCAGGAAGTGCTCGGTGAGCCTGGCTTCTTCGGTGCCCGGTTCGGGCTTGCGGTTATAGTCCCAGCGCACCAGCGGGGGCAAGGACATCAGAATGGACTCGGTCCGTCCTCCGGATTGCAGGCCGAACAACGTCCCCCGGTCATAGACCAGGTTGAATTCCACGTAGCGACCCCGGCGAAACAGCTGGAAATCCCGCTGCCGGTCGCCGAAGTCGTGGTCCATACGCCGGCGGACAATCGGCTCGTAGGCGTCAATGAAACTGTCCCCGACCGACTGCATGAGCGCAAAGTCCTGATCGAAGTTGCCGCTGTTGTGATCGTCGAAAAACAGGCCGCCAATGCCCCGGGGTTCGTCGCGGTGGGTCAGGTAGAAATACTCGTCGCACCAGCGTTTGTAGTCCCGGTATACCGTCGATCCGAACGGATCGCAGGCCGCCTTTGCAACCTGGTGCCAGTGCACGCAGTCTTCGTCAAAACCGTAGTAGGGCGTCAGGTCATAGCCGCCTCCGAACCACCACACGGGCGCCTGATCCGGCGGGGTCGCAATGAAAAACCGGACATTGGCGTGCGAGGTGGGCACGTAGGGATTGTGCGGGTGAATCACCAGCGACACGCCCATGGCCTGCCAGGGCGCGCCCGCCAGTTGGGGGCGATGCGCGGTCGCCGAGGGCGGCATGGTCTCGCCCATGACGTGGGAGAAATTGACGCCACCCTTCTCGAACACCCCGCCGTCGCTGATCACCCGGCTCATGCCGCCCCCGCCCTCGGGTCGGGTCCAGCTTTCTGTCGCGAATGTCTGCGCCCCGTCGAGTGCTTCCAGACGTTCACAGATACCCGCCTGAAGACTCAGCAGATAGGCCTTTACGGCGTTTGAATCGGGTTCTGACATGGGATTCCTCCTAACGCAGCCACTGGCCGGACACGATATCAAAAATACGGCTGGGTCGACGTGCGCCGCCCAGATCACCCCCGATCAGGTAGTCGATGCCGGCACCGAAATAGCGACGCACCTGCCAGGACCAGCGGGCTGGCGGGCGACTCGCCGGATTGCAGGAGGTTGAAACCACGGGGTGACCGGCGGCTTCACAGACAGCCTTCACCACCGGGTGATCGCTGACACGGACCGCAATACTGGTGTGTTTGCCTTTGACATTGGCGGGGATCTGATCGTGGACATCCGGCAACAGACAGGTGACCGGTCCCGGCCACCAGGCCAGCGCTGCCGATCGTTGCGCATCGGTCAACGGTGCCAGCAGAAATTCGATCTGCTCAACCGAGGACGCCGCCAGTATCAGGCCCTTTGAAGCGGGGCGCTGCTTCAGATCCAGCAGCCGGTCCACCGCATCGGTGTTCCAGGGATCGCAGCCCACGCCCCAGACCGCTTCGGTGGGATAGGCAATAATGCCTCCCTGACGGAGCGTGTTCCGGCACTGGCGGGCCTGCCAGGGTGAGAGCATCGACTGGGGCGTGTTCATGGCGTAACTGTCTCGCAGAAAACCGTCAGGAAACCCGCTGGAAGCCGCCGGGCGCCGCTTCAATCAACCCGTCCATTTCCAGCAGAAGCAATGACTGTATCAACTCCTCGGCCGCCAGACCGGTGGCCGCACAAAGTTCGTCCGTTGAGCGCGGATCATACCCTAAAGCGCCGATAACCGAAATTTCCCGAGCGGCCAGATAATCCGGTAAGGCACGAGTCATCGTTGTGGCCGGATCGTCGGTCGCAGGTGCCGGTCGGGCGGGCTTCCGGCCTGGTACCGGCGTGGCCCGGGGCACGCTGGCCGGCGCCGACCACTCGCCGAGCTCACGCAGGATGTCGTCCACGGATTCGACCAGCACCGCGCCCTCACGAATCAGATGGTGACAGCCCCGGGCCAGCGGGTTGTGGATCGAGCCGGGAATGGCAAAGACCTCACGGCCCTGCTCCAAGGCCAGCCTGGCGGTGATCAGCGACCCGCTTCTGGGGCTGGCCTCCACCACCAGGATGCCCTGGCTGAGGCCACTGATAATCCGGTTTCGACGGGGGAAGTGGGCGGCTCGCGGCGGTGTGCCCGGTGGCAGTTCGGACACCAGGGCACCGTTGGCGACCACCGACTCGGCCAACGACCGATGTTGTCGGGGGTACACGACATCAACACCGGTACCGACCACCGCGAGGGTTGGACAGCCGGACGCCAGCGCGCCCTGATGGGCGGCACCGTCGATGCCGAGGGCCAGGCCACTGGTGACTCGGTAGCCCTGTTCACTGAGGTCTGCGGCAAAACGGCGGGCGTGGTCAAGGCCGCCACGGGTGGCCGAACGGCTGCCGACAATACCGACCTGGGGCTGTCGCAACAGCGCCGGATCTCCGCGCACGTATAACAGTCGGGGCGCATCCGGAATGGCCCGCAGCGCCTCCGGATAGTCATCACTGTTCCAGGCCACCAACGCTATCCGCTGCTGTCGGCAACGCGCCAGAATACCACCCAGCTCGGCCAGTCCGCCGTGCCGGATATCGCCGGATTGCCAGGCCGTGATCATGTCACGGGTGGACGCCGGCAAGCCCAGCTCGCGCAGCACACTGTCGGTGGCGGTCAGTAATTCCGAAGGGCAGGCCAGGTGGTCCACCACCGCCTGCCAGCGGCGGGCGCCAAAGCGGGGCAGGCGGGACAGCACCAGCCAGGGTGCGATCGGGTGATCAAACAGGTCAACGGAATCGGCGGGCCCGACACCGACAGAGCATGCGGTCATGGTCAATCCTTTGCATTGTCACTCGCCTTCCTGGCAAGCGGGCTTAACAAACTGCCCCGGTGCGGGCAGCAATCGTCCTTATGGTGCCACAGACGCTGGCGGGGCCACAGGCGCCGGGCATAAAAAAGGGCCGGTCATTCCGGCCCTTTCCCGATGCGACGGGGCGCATCGGCACACACTCAGGCGCACCGAGTGCCCATCAACCGATCAGGGATTCTTGACCCGGTCTCCGATAGACAGCGGGCGCCCGGACTTGAGCACCAGTCCGTAGCTCAGTTTTTCGTAAGTCTGGAACACCATCAACAGGCCTGCGCGCTCAGAGGGCAACTCCACCATTTCCTTGGTGTATGGGTCACGCGCCATGTTGCCGCTGCGATAGACCGCCAGCACGTTGCCGACCTTCAGACCTTCACGGGTACCGCGGTTGATGACGACCACATCGTACTGGCCGATCTGGGTCACGCCGCCTTCCACAGCAATCATCCGGCCTGAAATCTCGGTATCCGGTGAGCTGGGGATGAACTGCGGCTGGATCGCTTGATCTTGTCCGACCAGCAACCGATCGCCGATTCGCACTTCCTCGTTGGAGCTCTTGAGCTTCAGGGTCAGCACATCGCCGTCATCCCCGGTCACTTCGCCCTGGGCAATGGCGCGGGCTTCCAGCCCGAGGAACTCGTTGGTTTCCGGATCAACATAGGCCTGGCTGCGACGGAAGATGCCCACGTTGTTGGCCGGCTTGTCGCCCCGGGCGTAGACCGTATCCTGGGCGCCCATAATGATCCGGCCGTCCTCACCTTCCAGAACATAGGGGGCGTTTTCCAGCGTCTGCTTGTCAACAATACGGGTGTCGGTCAGGAAGCTGCTGATCGCATCCAGCGGAATCGCCGGGATCGGTGTGTCGATCGGCTGTGACCGGATTTTCGGCGACAGCTTGACCACACCGTTGGAGCCGACCTTGGTGATCCGCGGCTTGCCGTCAATGTAGACCAGCGCCAGTTCGTCCCCCGGATAGATCAGATGCGGGTTGCGCACCTGGGGATTCACGTGCCAGATTTCCGGCCAGTACCAGGGGTTGTTCAGGAAGCGTGATGAAATGTCCCAAAGGGTATCCCCTTTGACGACAGTGTAGCGCTCGGGGTGATCCGACCGGAGTTCAGGTCCGGCCGCCTGTGCCCAGGAAGTGGCCAGCAGCAGTGTGGCTGCCAGAGCGTACAGCAGTTTCCTCATTGTGTAAGTCCTTGATCGCGTGCCTTTATCGTTCGATTCTGCCTGTAAATCCAGACTCTGAAACGGGAGTTATTCCTCTACTATAGAAGAAGTCCGGCAAATTGTGATGTTATCTTTTGTTCTTCCAGTGAATTCTACCTATCACTGCTCAATTTGTACTCAACGGCGAAGATAGGAGATAATAAGGGCTGACGGGCACAGAACCTACTTGAAAGCTGTGCCTTTGTCCCGATCATAATAGTCGCGGGACAGAAAAATGCGCAGTACACGGTCGCATTTCAGCAATGATGACTGGTCGCCAGCGTCAAACCAGCGCCAGCGGCCAGTCTGCCTGACATATCGGAGCACCATGATTTTAGAGATTCTTGAATTTCCAGACCCCAGGCTGCGGACCGTTGCCAAACCCGTCGAGGCGGTGACGGACGAGACCCGCAGGCTCATCGACGACATGTTCGAGACCATGTACGATGCGCCGGGCATCGGCCTGGCGGCCACTCAGGTGAACGTGCACGAACAGATCATTGTTATCGACATCTCCGAAGACCGCAGTGAACCGCTGGTCCTGATCAACCCGGAGATCGAGGTGCTTGCCGGCGACTACCAGGAAATGCAGGAAGGTTGCCTGTCCGTGCCCGGCTTTTATGAAGAGGTCACCCGCATCGATCACATTCGCCTGAAAGCGATTGGCCGTGACGGCGAACCGTTCGAACGGGAAGTGACCGGCCTGCTGGCCGTCTGCATCCAGCACGAAATGGATCACCTCAAGGGCAAGTTGTTTGTGGATTACCTCAGTCCGCTGAAACGGACCCGTATCCGCAAGAAGCTGGAAAAGCTGCACAAGAAGAGCGCCTGATCCGCCCGGCGTCGTCACAACGAGCATTAAAAGCCAGACCGGGTGTAGACCCGGTCTTTTCGTATTTGCAGGGAAACACCCCGCCGCGAGCAACGGAGAGAGTCAGCCAGTGCGTATCGTTTTTGCCGGAACTCCGGATTTTGCGGCCGTTGCGCTGCGCTCACTGATTGCCCGGGGCCACAACATCGTCGCCGTCTATACCCAGCCCGACCGGCCATCCGGCCGGGGCCGCAAGCTGGTACCGAGTCCGGTCAAACAGGTGGCTCTGGAGACCGGCCTGCCCGTCCACCAACCCGAGTCCCTCAAGTCGGATGAAGCCCAGACCGAGCTGGCAGGACTGGCGCCCGATGTCATGGTCGTTGCTGCCTACGGCCTGATCCTGCCGCCGGCCGTGCTGGCGATCCCCGTCCACGGCTGCCTGAATATTCACGCCTCGCTGCTGCCCCGCTGGCGTGGCGCCGCACCGATCCAGCGGGCCATTGCCGCCGGTGACACGCAGACCGGCGTCACCATCATGCAGATGGCCGCGGGCCTGGATACCGGGGATATGCTGCTTAAGCAGACGACCGCCATTGGCCCCCGCGATACCGGTGGCTCGCTGCACGACCGGCTGGCCGACCTGGGCGGCAATGCCATTGTCGAAGCGCTGGATCTGCTGGCAGCCGGTCGCCTGGCGCCCGAACCCCAGGATGACACGCAGGCTTGCTACGCCCACAAACTGTCCAAAGCCGAAGGCCACATCGACTGGCGTTGGCCGGCTGCCGATATCGAACGACTGATCCGCGCCTTCAACCCCTGGCCCGGCACCTTCACCGATCTCGCGGATCAACGCATCCGCCTGCATGAAGCCCGGGTTGTCGAGGCGGACAAGGACGGCGACCACCGCGGCAGTCACCCCGGAACTGTGCTGGCCCGACAGCGCGAGGGCATCGACATTGCCTGTGGCGAGGGCAGCGTTCTGCGGATTGAGCGATTGCAGTTGCCCGGCTCACGCGCCCAGAGCGTCAGCGATCTGATCAACGGTGGCAAGTCGCTGTTGATGCCCGGCCAGGAGCTGCTCTGAATGGATGAGCACGCCTTTCCCCTGCGGGCCGCCGCCGCCAATGTCTTGCTGGCCGTTGAAAGCGGGCAGTCACTGTCCCAGTGCCTGGCGCCGGCAATGGCGAGCCTTGAGCCGGGCGACCGGCCCGGCCTGCAGGCGTTGTGCTATGGCACCTGCCGCTGGTTCCACCGGCTCGATGCCGAGCTTGGGCAACGCCTGCGTAAACCGTTGCGCAAACCGGACCGGGTTGTCCATCATCTGATGCTGGTCGCGCTGTTCCAGCTGCGACACAGCGAGCAGGCCAGCTACGCGGTATTGAACGAGACCGTGGAAGCCTGCCGCGCCCTCAACAAACCGCACCTCACGGGGCTGGTGAACGGCGTGCTGAGGGCCGCTCAGCGGGAAGGCGAACCGGCGCCCGACACCCCCGCCGTCCGTTACAGTCATCCCGTCTGGATGGTGGAAAAACTGCGTCATAACTGGCCCGAACACTGGCAGGCCATACTGGCGGCCAACAATACCCAGGCGCCGATGACCCTGCGCGTCAACGCCAGCCAGGGCAGTCGCGAACAATACCTGCAGTGGCTGCACGACGACGGGTTCGACGCCGAAGCCACCCGGTTTGCCCCCTACGGCATCCAGCTGGCAACACCGGTGGCGGTGGAGAAGTTGCCAGGGTTCCGGGACGGCGCCGTCAGTGTCCAGGACGAGGCCGCGCAGCTGTGCACGTCCCTGCTTGAACTGGCGCCCGGGCAGCGCGTGCTGGATGCCTGCGCCGCTCCCGGTGGCAAAACCTGCGCCATACTGGAAACCTGCCCGGATCTGGACGAGGTCGTCGCCCTTGACCAGTCGGCTTCCCGATTGCCCCGGGTGCAGGAGAACCTCGACCGGCTATGCCTCCAGGCGACCCTGCTGGAGGCCGACGCGGCAGACATCAACCGATGGTGGGATCAGACGCCCTTTGATCGCATCCTGCTGGATGTTCCCTGCAGTGCCAGTGGCGTCATCCGCCGCCATCCGGACATCAAGCTGCTGCGGCGGGAAGCCGACATCACCCCGCTGGCGGCCATTCAGATAGGCTTGCTGGAAGCACTCTGGCAGATCCTCGCGCCCGGCGGTCGTCTGGTGTACGCGACCTGCTCCGTGTTTCCCCAGGAAAACCAGCGTATTATCGAGCGGTTCCTGCGGCAGCAGCGAGAGGCCCGGCTGGTGACGATACCGGTCGACTGGGGACTGGATACCGGGTTCGGGCGCCAGCTACTGCCCGATCCCCGCGCTCACGACGGTTTTTTCTACGCCTGTCTGGAGCGCCACAAATCATGACATTGATTAGCCTACAGAGAGCTACTCAGGGGTTCGTGCTATGAAAATCATTATTCTCGGCGCCGGTCAGGTGGGTGGCACACTGGCCGAAAACCTGGCCAACGAAGCCAACGACATCACGGTGATCGACAGCAACGGCCAGCGCTTGCGGGAACTGCAGGACCGGCTGGATATCCGCACTGTGCAGGGCCAGGGCTCCTACCCCACGATCCTGCGCCAGGCCGGGGGCGAGGACGCCGACATGCTGATTGCCGTGACCGCCAGCGACGAGACCAACATGGTGGCCTGCCAGGTAGCCCACTCGCTGTTCAAGACGCCATCAAAAATCAGCCGGGTCCGGGCCAACGCCTATCTCGCCCGCAAGGAACTGTTCGGCGAGGGCGGCTTTCCGGTGGACGTGCTGATCAGCCCGGAACAGGTCGTCACCCAGCATATCACCCGCCTGATCGAGTACCCGGGCGCCCTGCAGGTTCTGGAATTCTCCAAGGGCCTGGCCCGGCTGGTGGCCATTCGCGCGACCCGGGGCGGACCGCTGGTCGGCCATGAAATCGCCTTCCTGCGATCCCACATGCCCAAGACCGACACCCGGGTGGCGGCGATCTTCCGCAAGGACCGTCCGATCATTCCCCAGGGTGACACGGTGATCGAGGACGGCGACGAGGTGTTTTTCATCGCCGGCACCGATCACATCCGCTCGGTAATGAGCGAGCTCCAGCCCCTGGAAAAGCCTTACAAAAAGATCTTCATCTGCGGCGGCGGAAACATCGGCCAGCGCCTCGCCCGGACCCTGGAGGATCGCTATCAGGTCAAGCTGCTGGAGCGCAATCATGACCGTTGCGTGATGCTCTCCGAAGGCCTGCGCAAGACCATCGTGCTCGAGGGCAACGCCGCCAACAAGGACATCCTGCTCGAGGAAAACATCGAGAGCACCGATGTATTCTGCGCCGTCACCAACGACGATGAGGCCAACATCATGGCCTCACTGCTGGCGAAGCGGCTGGGTGCCCGTAAAGTCCTG
>JAWVWU010000050.1:0-9565 GCA_033723595.1 Marinobacter sp.
AGGGCTGAGCTACAGCCGCCAAGGAGCAGCATCGCGCCCAGAGACAAAAACCTCAGTAACACGGAATACGTCGCTCTGTTCATTTCACGTCCTCACAACCTCTCTGCCGCTGGATATTTGCTCCCCGCTGCCGTTTTCCAATGCGCAGCGACGGAATCGCTCTGTCTGTTGGCGTCCATACCTGATTAAACTTGCCGAATCCCGCGGATTTCGAAAATGAGCCGGCTTATACGTCTTGATGCGCCGGTCAGATCCCGTTTATGTCTGAATCGTTGCTGGCAAGCACCAGTCGGATCAATAACATCCGCAACAACCTGAGTCGGTGTTTACGGATGCTGGGCAATTAGCGCGGGGCGCCAAATGTGCCCTTAAAGGCCCCCCAAATACAAGCCGAAAGTTGAGCTAAATCAAAATCAAGAAAATTACCGAAATTTAATTTAACGCAGACCCAGGACTTGACTGGCCCTCGAACAGGCTCGCCCGGGAATCGTGATGAGGAGAAAGGTTACCCAGAAAAATCACATGAAATTAATTTTATTACAATAAGTTATAGACGTTAATACCGTAACACATCGCTCTCATTATGTGTCGTCATCAAGGTCATATAATGCCAGTTCGGAGACAAAATCGCGTTAAGAAAAGGGCGATTCCGGGTGAATTGAACGCAATGAAGAGGGGCTTGATCTTGATTTAGATCAAGTCAAAATTGAAGCCTGCGGCCAAAAAAATGGGGAAATAAGTAACAAATTTAGCCGCACGCCAAGCCGGTTGTTACCGGAGTACACTCGCCCACGAACAATCGAGTCCGGCGCACATCGGCAATCTGATCCAGGCCGGCTGGTTAATTCAAAAGCCGCGGTCCATAGCTCCACAGGAACACGGTGATTGCCAACAGCGCCTCCAGAACCAGCACGCCAGCGGCCAGGGTCGACGTCGACAGGATAAACCCCTCCTCGTGACTGATGTTCAGAAAGTTTGGAATCCCCACGTACAGCAGGTAAGTGGTGTAGCAAAGGCCCGCAACCCCCGCCAGCAAACAGAGCCACACCAGCGGATAGACCGCGACCAGCCCGCTGAGAAACATGGGCGTCGCGATATAACCGGCAAACACCGTGCACTGGCGCTTTGAGGGACGGGATGGGAACTTGCGGGCCAGCTTGTGAATCAGTTGCCCCATCAGGGCCACGGCCCCGAGAATCAGCGCGTAAAATCCCAGCCCGAGAAACAGGGCGTTGCCGGGCGCGACGCGGATCAGCTCCCTGCCCCCGAAGTCCCAGCCAAACTGGGTGGTGCCGAAAAAGGTACAGACCACGGGCACCGCCGCCAGTATGAACACATGATGCTCGTACATGTGCTGGACGCTTTCGTGTTCCTGATCAATCTGTTTCCACTCTCTGTCCGGGTGCGACAGCAGTCCCCATAAGTGATGAATCATGACAAACCTCGCGTGACCCCTGCGACAGCCTGAACCCGATCCGGGCGTGCCTGATACCGAACGGTCCGCGCTGCGGCGTTTATTGTTTGAAGGTTCTGCAGCCCCTGGAAGCGACTGATCGGTCCGACTGGCGGTGAAAGTCTCTGGGCCGCCTTTTCTGGATAGTCCGGATTGCAATGCCTGTCAACGCCGCAGGTTGAGCCAGAGCGTGTCGCAATGGCACGCGACGCTTGAGCGTCATATCAGTCAGACCCCGATGGCGGGCGTTACATCAGCAGACTGGCCCGACCCGGACGAAGCCGCTAAGCTGTCGGTCTCTAAAACGGGAGACATCCATGAGCGACCTGATTCTTCATCATTATCCGCAATCACCTTTTGCAGAAAAAGCTCGCATGATGCTTGGCTTCAAGGGCCTGGCATGGCGCTCGGTCATTATTCCGGCGATCATGCCGAAGCCGGATCTGACGGCACTCACCGGCGGGTATCGCCGCACGCCGGTTCTGCAGGTCGGCGCCGACATCTATTGCGACACCGCCGCCATCGCCCGGCGCCTGGAGCAGGAAAAGCCCACGCCAGCGCTGTTTCCTGCCGGACTCGAAGCCATTGCCACCAGTGCCGCACAATTTGCCGATCAGACGCTGTTCCAGCACGGCGTCGCGATCAACTTTCAACCTCATGGCGTTGCGGAGCGCTTCAAGGATGCGTCCGAAGCCGTCATGAAAGCCTTTGTGGCGGACCGCAAGGCATTGTTTGAAAAAGGCAATGCAAACCGTCTGCATCCATCGCAGGCCCTGTCACAGTGGCCGACCCTGCTGGGCAGACTGGAGCGTCAACTGACTGAGAACGGTCAGTTCCTGCTGGGCGAAGAACCCTGCATCGCAGATTTTTCCACCTATCATCCGTTGTGGTTCGTCGCCAGTAATGCGGCCGTCGCCGACGCCCTGAACCCGTATCCTCAGGTCCGTTCCTGGATGGACGCCGTCGCAGCCTGCGGTCATGGCGAACCGTCAGACCTCGATGCGGCAGAGGCCATCGAAATCGCTCGCCAGTCGTCGCCGGCGGCCTTGCCTGACAGCGAATTTGCCGACCCGTCCGGCTTCGAGCCCGGCCAGGCGGTCTCGGTGGCGGCCGTCGATTACGGCGCTGACGAGGTCGCGGGCACGCTTGTATTCCAGGACGACGAGCGCATCGTCATCCGGCGCGAGGACGACCGCGCCGGCACGGTCCATGTGCATTTCCCAAGGTTCGGTTTCCGCGTTACGGCCCAGGCCTGAACGCGGCGCGGCCGGCCTCAGCGCAACTGGCTGTCCTTGCTGCCACGCCGGTTGTAACCGGTTACCGTGGCCTGTTGTCGATCCGCTTCGCGTTGACAGGCCACACACAGCTCCACACCCGGCAGAGCTTCCCGGCGCGCTCTGGGGATGACCGCACCGCATTCAGCGCAGTCCTCCCGGCCGGGCCCCTTCGGCAACCGCTGCCTGGCCCGATCAAGGCTGTCCTGAACCGTGCTGTCTATCTGTTCCTGGACAGCGCCATCTTTTGCCCATCCACCTGCCATGATCATCTCCTTCGACTCTACACGGGTTCGGCATGACCGACCCTCGCATAACTCATTGACTGCTTCCTAACATACGCCAGAGCCAATGGTCGGCGTCAAGAGCGGGCTCGAGGTCATCCAGCCAGTCTGGGCTGTCGTATTACCTCCTCTGGCTTATAATCGTTCCGAATGGCTTTTCCGAGGTGCGCAATGCTCAACATGGATTTCACCCGACCGGTGGTTATCGACACCAACACCCTGAGCTGGACAGACAGTCCGGCAGCCGGCGTGATGCGCAAACCGCTGGCCCGTGAAGAAGCGGAACGCGGACACGCAACAAGCGTGGTGCGCTATAAGGCCGGCGCGCGCTTCAACCATCACCAGCATCCTCTGGGTGAGGAGATCCTGGTGCTGGACGGAACGTTTTCGGATGAAACCGGCGATTATCCGGCCGGCTGGTACTTGCGTAACCCCCCTGGTAGCGGGCATGCGCCGTTCAGCGAAGAAGGCTGCACCCTGCTGGTAAAACTGCATCAGTTTTCTGCGCAGGATCTGACGCCGGTCCGTATCGACACTCACAACGCGCCCTGGCTGCCCGGGATCGGAGGCCTTGAAGTGATGCCCCTGCATGAATACGAGCATGAACACGTTGCGCTGGTTAAATGGCCCGCCGGTGAGCATTTCCAGCCCCATCGTCACTTTGGCGGCGAAGAAATCTTCGTCCTGAGCGGCGAGTTCCTTGACGAACACGGTCGCTATCCGGCGGGCACCTGGATGCGCAGCCCGCATATGAGTCAGCATCACCCGTTTGTCGAGGAAGAAACCGTTATCTGGGTGAAGACCGGCCACCTGCCTCTGTCGGCCTGACCGTCCCTGTCCTGGACGCGGCTGGAGACCTTGACCATGAAACACAGCGCCAGGTGGCTGCTCAGAGCCCTGACCGTGATGCTTTGCCTGCTGACAGGCCCGCTGTTGATGGCAGCATGCGGATCGGTGCAAACAGGCCAGCACTGGTATGAAGCGGACCGCTCCAGCGCCGGCATTGCGCCCCTTCCCGACGCCACCAGGGAAGCCGTGGTGCAGGTGTACGCCGCGCGGGCCTTTAGTTGGCGCGGCTTTTTCGCGGTACACACCTGGATTGCCAGCAAGCGCACCGATGCCGATCATTACACCGTTTACGATGTCACGGGCTGGGGCGAAAGCACGGTGCGCACGCGGGCCGACCTGCCAGACCGGGCCTGGTATGGTAATTCGCCCCGACTACTGGCGGACATCCGGGGCACAAAAGCCGCCAGGCTCATTCCGCAGATACAGGCCGCGGTCAGGCGTTACCCCTACCCGGACTATTACCGGGCCTGGCCCGGTCCGAACAGCAACACATTTGTAGCGTGGGTCATCCGGGAAGTGCCGGAACTTCAGGTGGCGCTGCCCAATACCGCCATCGGCAAGGATTTTCTGCCCGGAGGATTGGTCGCCAGCACCCCCAGCGGCTCTGGCTATCAGGTTTCGCTGGGCGGTTATGCCGGCGTGCTGGCAAGCGTTCACGAAGGCCTGGAAGTCAACCTACTGGGGTTGTCGTTCGGGCTGAATCCCCAGGCCCTGGGCATCAAGTTGCCTGGCCTTGGCGAGTTCAGCGCACTCGACCCCTGGATGGAGTCCGGGCGGGATATGACGAATCCTTCAGCCGTGACTGACTAACCTGCCTTGCGAAACGTCAGGTTGATGCGATGAGGCCCCAACTCGGGATGCTCGCCAGCCTTGAGCGTCAGCACGCCATGGTAGCGCAGACGATCCGGCCCGCCCCAGACGACAACATCGCCGTGATGAAGCTGCAGTTTTGCCGGTTTGTCGCTCCGTGCCAGTCCGCCGAACAGGAAGGTCATGGGTAACCCCAGAGATACCGACACGATGGGAGCGGCGTAATCCTGCTCGTTCTTATCCTGGTGCAGCGCCATTCGGGCACCGACGTCATACCGGTTGACCAGGCAGGCATCCGGCTCGAAATGCGAAAAACCGGCCTCTGCCGCAGCCGCCACCGCCAGCGACCGGAACGAATCGGGCATGGCGGGCCAGGGCCGGCCCGTTTCCGGATCGTCACGGGTGTAGCGATAGCCGCGCCGATCAGTGACCCAGCCCAGGGTGCCGCAATTGAGCATCCAGGCGGACATCCGATGCCCTCCAGGCGTCGTCATCTGCCGGAACTCAACCTGTTCGCGCAACCTGCCAATATCGGCAATCAAAGCGTCCGCCCAGGGCAAGGCGAATCCGCGCAGCCAGAGTGAACCCTCACCCATTCGCTGACCGCTTACGTCCGAGGCGAACAGATCGTCGGTCATGATTGCTCCGGCACAGGTGCGTTCGGGTCTGCCGCCAGCGCCTGCGGTCTCCGGGACAGATCCTCACGCTCCCGGGCCAGCAGCGAGCGCTTGCGCTCAATACCCCACCGATAACCCGAAAGAGCGCCATCCTGGCGCACCACTCGATGACAGGGGATCGCGACCGCCAGCGCATTGGCCGCACAGGCCCCCGCGACAGCGCGGACGGCCTGCGGCGAGCCGATCGCACGGGCAATGTCGGTGTAACTCGCGGTCTGCCCGGGCGGAATGTTCTGCAGTGCCCGCCAGACCCGCTGCTGGAAAGCGGTACCCTGAATATCCAGTGGCAGGCTGAGGGTCGCCTGGCCGGGGTGATCAATCAGGTTGATCACCGCCGCGACATCCCGCTCAAAGGCGGGGTCGGCACCCACCAGACTGGCCGCTGGGAACCGATCCTGCAGATCCCTTACTAGAACGGCCGGGTCATCGCCCAACAGAATCGCACAGACCCCCCGCTCGGTCTGGGCCACCAGCACGCTACCCAGCGTGCATTGACCCACCGCAAACCAGATGCGGGTATCGGGGCCTCCGTTGCGGTATTGCGTGGGCGTCATGCCAAGCACCTCGGAAGACTGGGTATAAAACCGGCCACTGGAACCATAACCGGCCTCGTATATGGCGCCGGTGATCGGCTCTTTGCCGGCCAGCGCGGATCGCAGGCGGCCAGCCCGACAGGCCGCGGCAAAGGCCTTGGGCGTCAGACCGGTCACCGATTTGAAAAGACGATGGCAGTAATGCGGGCTAAGGCCAGCATGATCGGCAAGCTGCTTCAGGGAGGGCTCGGTTTCTGCCGTTTCGATCCACCGGCACAACCGCGTGACCCGCTCGACAGCGCCACTGGTGGGCACAGCATGGGAATCGGACAAAGTCGTCATGGGGCAGCCTCCTGCGACGGGTTTACCAGACCCAGTCTAACCAGCCTCATTACCGCAAACACTCCGGATCTTGCCCTGCTCTGTGTGAGACTGTCCATCGGGTCAAACCATGACCCGATGGCGCCACCGCTGCTCAGTCCGCTATGTGAACCAGCTGCTTGCCGAAATTGCGGCCCTTCAGCATACCCTTGAAGGCCTCAACAGCGTTTTCAAGACCTTCAGCCACGGTCTCGCGATACTTGAGTTTGCCGGCAGCCACCTGCCCGGCGAGCAGTCGGGTGATTTCCTGGTGCTGATCCTGCCACTCGGTCACCAGGAAAAACCGGTGCTCGGGTGGCTCGTCCAGCGCCTTGAGCACATGGAACGGTGTCTCGACTGCCGCCATGTCACTGGCGTTATACGCCGATACATAGCCACAGATCGGTACACGCGCGCCCGAATTCAGCAACGGCGCGACGGCGCGGGTGACCGCGCCCCCGACATTTTCGAAGTACACGTCAATGCCGTTCGGGCACGCAGCCTTGAGATCCGCCTCCAGATTGCCCGCCTTGTAATCGACACAGGCATCGAAGCCGAGTTCGTCGACCACGAAGCGGCATTTTTCCTCACCGCCGGCTACACCGACGACCCGGCAGCCAAGCTGCTTGGCAGTCTGTCCCGCTACAGTGCCGACCGGTCCGGACGCCGCAGAGATTACAACGGTTTCGCCGGCTTTGGGCTTGCCCACATACATCAGGCCGCAATACCCGGTGCGCCCTGGCATTCCGGCCACACCGAGATAGCTCTGCAAAGGCGCGCCAATGGAGGTGTCAATCTTATAGACCATCGGGGCGTCGCCAGGGAACACGTTGTATTCCTGCCAGCCCGAGTAATTGGTGACCAGGTCTCCCACCTGGTAACGATCCGACCGGGACTCGATGACCCGACCGACACTTTCGCCGACGATGACCGCTCCCAGCCCGATCGGGTCCATGTAGCCTTTGGCATCGTTCATGCGGGGCCGCATGTAAGGATCCAGCGACAGCCACAGGGTTTTCACCAGAACGTCACCGTCACCCAGTGCGCGCACCGGGCTCTCCTTCATGATCAGGTCACCATCCTGGATTTCGCCCTTGGGACGCTGGTTCAATACGATCGCGCGATTCTGATAGCTGGCCACAGGTTTTCCTCTTGTGCGGTGATGGTAAACACCCAGTTTGCGATGCCAGCGAACGACGGTCAAACACCATTAATGGGGTGACTGACACCCCATTAATGAGATCGATGGACCTGTCCCATTCCAACAGGCTTTACCGGCGGGTATCACGAGCTCTGAAGGGCATCTTCAAGGTCAGTCAGTTCTTCAATCCGGCCGCAATGAACCGGCGCATAACCGGGTAACTCGTCCACCGCCGCGGCAAATTCGGGGGTCCGGATGAGCGACAGGAAATTCTGCATCTTGTCGTCACCGAGCCGGTCGCGACGGCAGATCATCAGGTAGTTTTCGGCCGCCAGCGGAATAAAGCCAAGACCAAACTGGCGGGCAGCGGCCTCCACCCCGAAACCGGCATCGGCCATGCCCGAGGCAACGTAGGCGGCTATGGCCGAGTGGGTGTATTCCTCACGGTCATAACCTTCGAGCTGTTCTTCGGACAGTGATACCGACTGCAGCAGCATTCGAAACAGCGCCCGGGTACCGGAATTGCGTTGTCGGTTGATAAAGCGAATGGCGGGATCGGCCAGGTCCGACAACCGGGTAATCCGGTCAGCGCTGTCCTGCCGGATCATCAGCCCCTGCTGGCGGGTGATAAAACGAATCACAACATGGTCGTCCGGGCTCAGCATCGGCCGATAACCGGAAAAAATTCGACGACCAAACCGGGGGTCTACCGGCAGATGGAAACCTGCGATGTCACACTCGCCCCGATTGAGCGCCGTCAGTGCCTGTTGCGGATCGCAATACTGCAGGTTCATTTCCAACTGCTCATGGTAGGTTGCCAGCAACGCCACCGCGTAGCCATGACTGGCATGCATCCGCAGAACCGGGTGGGCCCCTTCGAGTAGCTGCTGGAGCTCAACGTTCAACTCCGAGGCCATACTCTCAACCTGCGGCCCCAACCGGGCCTGCGCTTTGCGCTCCGCCCAGAGCAGCGTGTTGCCGAGGGCCGACAGGCGGGTGCCCTGCCCTTTCTGCATGGTCACCAGCGGCATACCGAAGGTCTCGGCCCACCGGTTAAGGAGGTTCCAGGCATGGCGATAAGAGATGCCCCCGCGCTCGGCGGCAACGGTGAGTTTGCCGGTATTGTCGATATCCCGCAGCAATCCCAGCATCAGCGGATCAAACAATTTGCCCGATTCGGTCGTAAATACCCAGGCATGGGCGATATTCAGCTTTTTAATATGCATTATTATTCATATTTGTAAGAGCGGGTATCGGTGGTATTTTCGAAATTATATTACCATTACAACAAATAAATATGAATGGATATGCATATGTCAGATTCCAGCACTGCCAAAGTTGATCCGGTTCCGACCACGGCAACCGAAGACTGGTCACCGCAACTGATTAAAGACATCATCGCATCACATCAGTCAAAACCCGGCGCCATGTTGCCCATCCTTCACGGCATACAGGACCGACTTGGCTATATTCCCGAAGCATCCGTGCCCATCATCGCCGAGGCGATGCGCCAGACCCGCGCCGAGATTCACGGGATCATCAGTTTCTATCACCACTTCCGCACCCGGCCTACCGGCACCCATGTTCTGCATGTCTGTCGCGCCGAAGCCTGCCAGGCGATGGGCGGACGCGAGCTTGAATCCCACATCAAAGCCAGCCTCGGCATCGATTATCACCAGACCAGCCGGGACAACGAAGTGACACTCGAGCCGGTTTACTGTCTTGGCAACTGCGCCTGTGCGCCGTCAGTACAGGTCGGCGACCGCGTTCACGGCCGTATGACCCAGGCCAAGTTCGATCGCCTGCTGTCCGGCCTGACCACATCGACTCTGGAGCTGAAATAATGGGAACCAAGATTTACGTGCCCTGCGATACCACAGCGCTGTCGGTGGGGGCTGACGAAGTGGCCGCGGCCATTCAGACTGAAGCGGCCCGTCGCGGCCTGTCCATTGACCTGGTGCGCAACGGCTCGCGGGCTCTGTTCTGGCTGGAGACGCTGGTGGAAGTCGACACGGGTGCCGGTCGCGTCGGCTACGGCCCGGTGGAGCCGGAAGACGTGCCGGGCCTGTTTGATGCCGGTCTGGCCGACGGCACGCAGGACCACCCCCTGGCCCTCGGCGACATCGAACAACACCCGTACCTGACCCAACAGCAGCGCCTGACGTTTTCGCGCATTGGCCGCAC